>JAFTOC010000059.1 GCA_017451585.1 Clostridia bacterium | reverse complement strand
TTATATTCGCCTCTAAAACTGCCCGAAGGGCAATATCACTCGGCGTTAGCCGAATATCACTGCAAAGCAATATCACTCGCCGAAAGGCGAATATAACTGAAAACGACAGATTCCTGTCGGAATCTGTCGTTTTCTGGCGGAAGGAGAGGGATTCGAACCCTCGTGTGATTGCTCACAAACTGATTTCGAGTCAGCCCCGTTATGACCACTTCGATATCCTTCCGTATGAAATTGCATACTTGATTTACAACGCTTGTACATTATAGCACATCCGACGGCGTTTTGCAAGGGGTTTTCGAAAATATTTTTTTACTTTTGATCTATCAATTTATAAGCGAACAATCATTTTGTCAAATTATCAAATTTGTTGTTGACAAAACGATGTTTATATGTTATAATTACACATCACATTTGATGAAATCATTTTCATTTTAAGGAGTTCACTATGTTTTGTCCTAATTGCGGTTCCAAGCTGACTGACGGTGCTGCTTTCTGCACCAATTGCGGTGCAAAGATCGGCACTTCCGCTCCTACGCCTCCCGTAACGCCCCCTCCTGCTGCCCCTAACTACAACAATCCGACACCTAACTATTCCAATCCCAATCCTCCTCCCGCGTACAATCCGCCTCCTACTTATAATGCCCCTCCGACTTACAATGCACCTCCTGCGTATACGCCTCCTCCTACCTACGGCGCGCCTCAGACCCCGCCTCCTTACGGTGCACCTTACGGAACACAGCCTGCCTATAATCCTTACGCTCCCGTGGTAAAGCTTGGATGGCACAAGTTCCTGATCTACTTCTCTCTGTGGGCAGGTGCTATTATGAACTTCATCACTGCAATTATGCTGATGTTTGGTTTGACATACAACGTTGAAGTCTATGGTAGTACCCAAAACATTGCTGACGTGGTATACGCTTATTACGACGGTCTGCAAATGGTCGACATTCTGTGCGGTCTGTTGCTGATCGGCATTGCTGTATTTGGTATCGTGACCAGATTCAAATTGGCAAGCTTTAGTGCAATCGGTCCTAAAATGCTGATCGGGCTGTATTGTGCAGGTCTTGTATGGAGTTTGATGTATATTCTTGCGTTGCTCTTGGTTGTAGGCGGCGACGTCTTTGAGGATAGCCAAATGATCTCCTCCACCGTATCCCAGCTTATCACCAGCGTTGTCATGATGATCGTCAACTACATCTACTATCGCAACCGCAGTCATCTGTTCGTTCGATAACCTATCCGCAATCAAACGACCGAAGGTAAATCCTTCGGTCGTTTTTATTGATTCATTTTTGGATTTTCGGTTCGTTCCAGCAAATAGTCTACCGACACGTCAAAGTAATCGGCAAACTTGATGAGCGTCTCGTAATCCGCTTCCCTTTCGCCAGTCTCGTAGCGACTGATGCTGTTTTGATTCATATTCAGATCCATTGCAAGTTTGAGTTGAGAAATCTTTCTTTGCTTTCGAAGTTCCTTTAATCGCATTTATCTCTCCCAAATGTCAAATTTCCTATTGACATTATTATACCAAGATGGTATAATACAAATATCCCGTTTCGGGATATCGAGCAAGCTGAATTAAATTTTCTTATCAAACAGTGCAAGATTTTGTACTTTTTTCCGACTTATTGGAATAGAAAAAACAAAACGGAATTGCTCGTTTTTTTAATATGTTTAATCTAAAGGAGAGTCACTATGTTTTGTCACAAATGCGGTTCACAACTTGTAGACGATGCCAGCTTCTGTAGCGTCTGCGGAACTAAGGTAAAAACTCCTGATGAAGAAGCCGTACAGCCCGTTACTTATCGTTCAACACTGCCTACATTACAAAATTCACCTACGCCCGCCGCAAACTCCTCCTTTGCTTCGCAAAGCAACAATGAGAGAATAGATAACCATAATCTTCAAGCGGACAATTACTACGATTTTATCTGCCCGAATTGTGAAGAAACACTCTCGTTTATGCCCGATCAAGTAGCAACAGATTCTGTTGTTACTTGTCCGATGTGTGATTATCAATTCAAAATAACCTTTGAGTCCACAGCAAATAGCAACCGCTCCGCCGTAAATCCGGCCAATTCGCTCCAATCTCCCTCATATTCCAATACCGCTGCCATGGGATGGCATAAGTTCTTGATCTATTTTTCGATATGGGTAAGCGCAATTGGGAATATCATCGGTGGCATTTTATACATGACCGGCGGACTGTATTGGGCTGTTAACCCTTATACAGGCGAATTAACAAACTACAGTGACCGAATGTACGAGTATTACGAAGGCTTGCAAGGAATAGATATAATTATGGGGATTGCCTTTATTTCCACCGGTGTTTTACTCGGCATGGCTCGTAATGCTTTGGCAAATTATAAAGAAAGCGGTCCCAAATTATTAATGGTAGCCTACGGAAGCGCCATTGCGGACAATCTTCTTTATACAATGTTTATTTCTTCAATCATTGATTCAGAAGCAATCCCTGATACGTTTATCATCTCCTTGATTGGTAGTTTAGTGATGACGGTTATCAATTACGTATATTATAAAAATAGAGACTATATGTTTTGCAATTAATCATAGTAGAATATCCCTGGTAGTTACAAATATATACAACGAGGGAAATCGGGGTCATCAAGTTAATCTTACTACTTGTGAAAGTTCTAAGGAGATACCAAAAATGAAAATCAAAATCACATTTCTCTTGATCTGTTGTCTCGTTTTAGCATCCGTATTTGCATCGTGCCGCAAATTCGATTTTTCTAATCTTGATAACTATAATTATATTATTGATGATTATGGTTATTTGGATGATGCGTTTAACATAACGACTGCCGGGACAACCGTAAATCACACTTCCTCAATAGCTCCGACTACGACTATTGCTCCGATTACGACTATTGCTCTCGATCCTGATCCCGATGAAGACACTCCTATACTAAATGGCGAAGGATTGGAAGAACTGCTGGCAAATAAAACCAACTTAAACAGTATGATCAATTTAGAATTATTGTATGCCATCGACGTCACTCTCTGGGACGGCGGTGAGGTGGCTCTGTTTGACGGCATTCATAATTATAACGAACTCGATCTTAATGCATACGACTACCCTATTTCGTGCGGAGGTTGGTTACGGGATGGGTCTGACATCGGTGCATGGTTCGGCTTCTCTCTGACCGAAGAGGCAACCGTAACCGCTTACGTTATAACCACCGGCCCAGTTACATCAGTATATACAGATCGCAACCCTATTGAATGGACTCTGTATGCTACAAACAACGAAGAAACCTATATGACCATCATCGACAACGGCGAATTTAACGAGTTCGAATGGGTTGTTTTAGATTATGTATACGATGGCAATATCGTTATTGGTGACTTTTTGGAAAATGGCTATACTATTGACGAGATAAACCAAGGTTCTTACAAATACTACTGCTGGTATCTTGGTTGGAATGAAGGTGGCTTTCAAGCTTGTGAGTTTGACATTTACGCAAACTAACAACAATTTATGACTTCATTATATATTTTATTTTCAAGGAGATGTAATATCATGTTTTGTCACAAATGCGGTTCACAACTCGTAGACGATGCCAGCTTCTGTAGCGTCTGCGGAACCAAAGTTCAAACCCCAGGAGGGCAAACCGAGTCAAACGGTTTCACCCACCCCGCCGCTCCGGGCGCACCGGTAGGTGCCGTACCATCCACACCGCCCAACCCTCAAGCCGGATCCCATCCCACCAATTCTTCAAGCACCAACACCAATACTCGACTCCTGTCTTTTGGTACTCCCAGCACCCCTTCCCCATCCGCTCCAACCTCTACCGTACAACCGCCGATCACAGATGCGGGCGCACAATACCGCGCATATTATAATCAGCCCAACGCAAATTCTTCAGACTGGCCATATAACCCCGCCTATTCAAATCCACGAGCTAACATATCAATGGGATGGCACAAGTTCCTGATCTACTTTTCGTTATGGGTAGGCGCGATCGGAAATATCATCGGCGGAATTATATATATGTTCGGTGCTCATTACATAACCGTTAACCCTTATTCGGGTAAATTAACCAGCTATGCAGACGCAATGTACTATATGTATGAAGGTTTACAGATATACGATATTATCTACGGTATATTCCTCATTGCTACCGGCATTATGTTACTGATCGCAAGAAATGCGTTGGCTAATTACAAAGAAAACGCGCCCAAGCTGATATTAGCAGCATACATCAATGTTCTGGTTGACGATCTTATCTATCTTGTGTTCTATCTAAACATAATCGATGATTCTACTGTAGTTACGTCATTTATCTCTATTATCGGAACCTGCGTGATAATGATTATCAATTACGTTTATTATAAAAAGCGTGACTTTATGTTTTACAATTAATCATAGCAGAAAACCTCTGACGGTTACAGATTTATACAACGAGGGGAACCTGAGATTCACCAAATAAATCCAATTATGTATGAAAAGTTTAAGGAGATATTAAAAATGAAAATCAAAACCGCACTTCTTTTGATCTGCTGTCTCGTTTTAACAACCGTATTTGCATCGTGCAACGGATCTGATTCTTCCAATTTTGATAATATTGAAAACATTTCTAATTCCGAGGTAATTGCGCAAGCTGACAAACTCGCTGCTGAAGGAGACTATCAAGCGGCGCTCGACTTGATCAATGCCAAACTGGAACATAGCCCGAATTCGAGCAAATTGCAGGCAAAAGCGAAAGAGTATACGCTGGCAATCACTGAGCAAAATATTAATTCTATCATTGAACAAGCGGAGAAAGCAGCAAGCGTCGAAGATTTCCAAGGAGCACTTGACATCATCATGGCTGCACTAAATTCCAATCCCGATTCTGAAAAGTTGCAAACTAAGGTAGAAGAATATACGTTAGCAATAGAGACGAAGGACATAGCTTCCATCATCGAAACAGCCGACCAAGCATTTGCTAAGGGAGATTTCAAAGGCGCTATTGCTAAAATCGAAGCAGGACTTATCCTTTATCCCGATTCTTTCGAATTAACCGTCAAAATTGAACAATATAACTCCGAAATAGAGAACGCAGACGTACAAAAGATCCTTGAAAATGCTGAGATTTTTGCAAACGAAAAGGATTGGGCATCCGCTCTGAAAACTATCAACGACGGGCTGAAACTTTATCCCGATTCTGCACTGCTGAAAAGCAAAGTAGCGGGTTATACGACCGAGCATAACAAACAAATGCAATCAATTGCATTAGCAGACGCGGCAGCCTATGCCGAAATCGGAGAGTATTATCAAGCAATGTCCGTGATACAAAAAGCTCAAAACTCCTATGGTAGTAATGCGGAGTGTCAAAAAGCGTACAATACTTATTACAAACTGTACAAAATTGATATTACCGTACAGGAAGCCGCCGATTATGCGCAAATGGAGGAGTATTCCAGCGCGATTCAGGTCATCGACTATACGATAAAAGAAGTAGGAACCGATACTGAACTCCAAAATGCCAGAGCTGAATATCTGACACTCTATCTATCACAAGTAACCTCTTTGGTCAACGCGTACATTGAAGACTCTGATTACGAAAACGCCATCAAAGCAGTTGTACACGCGATCGAAATAGACGATAATTCACAGTTTCAGAGCTTAAAAAAAACAACCGAAACTAAATACGTGAAATATATTACCGATACTATTGATAAGCAACTAAAAAACGAAAAATACACCGATGCGTCCAAAACCGTATCCAATGCTCTGTCGATTCTGCCGAGCAATGCGGAGTTGAAGAAGCTGCAAGTGAAGGTAAAGGATGCCACGCCGGTATATTTGCTGGATGTCTGTGAGCCGTACGCGACTAAATGGTACGATCAATGTAGCAATGGAAGAACTATGCAAATCGCAGGAACAACTTATACCAATGGATTCACGTTAGGCGATGACGGTTATGCATTATTTAACTTAGGTAATTCGAACTATTCAACCCTAAGTTTTATAGTCGGTCATATAGCTGATACAGATAGACAAAATCTAACTCTATACTTATATTGTGATAATATTTTAGTAAAAGAAGTACAGCTAAGCTGGGAATCTTTACCACAAAAAGTCAGTTTAGATATATCTGGTTCGAATCAAATTAAATTTTTACTCTCTCATGGATCGGCTTGCCACTACGGCTTTGCCGAAGTAACGGTCAACTGAATATCGAAAAATGTTGCAAAACAGGGACGGCAAAACCGTCCCTGTTTCCTCACTTCACCTGGTACCCCGCGTCTTCGACGGCTTTTTTCAGCACGCCGTCGTCGACTGCTTTGCTCAGGGTCACGACTGCGGTTCCCTTCTTGTGGCTGACCTCAGCGGATGTTACGCCGTCGATGCCCTCCAGTACCTTCTTGACGCGCGCTTCGCAGTGAGGGCACATCATTCCTTCGATCTTTATCGTCTTTTCCATGGCTTTGTTCTCCTTTTTCATTTTACGTTTGCGTTTATGATCATGCTGCGCGGAGCGGATGTTGACGAAATTCAGCCGCAGGGCGTTGGTGACCACCGAGAAGCTGGATAGGCTCATCGCCGCCGCGCCGAACATGGGAGTCAGTGCCCAGCCGAACAGCGGGATCCACACGCCTGCCGCCAGCGGAATGCCGATGACGTTATAGCAGAACGCCCAGAACAGGTTTTGATGGATATTCCGCAGAGTGGCACGGGAAAGTCGAATTGCAGCGGGGACGTCGGTAAGGCGGCTGTGCATCAGCACCACGTCTGCGGCGTCGATGGCGATGTCCGAGCCTGCACCGATGGCGATGCCGATGTCGGCGCGGGTGAGAGCGGGAGCGTCGTTGATGCCGTCGCCTACCATGGCAACCTTGCCGTCCTTCTGCAGGGTACGGATGACCTCCTCCTTGCCGTCGGGCAGGACTTCGGCGATGACCTCGTCCACCCCCGCAGTTTTGCCGATGGCGTCGGCGGTGCGGCGGTTGTCTCCGGTGAGCATTACCACCCGCATCCCCATGTTTTGGAGCTGGCGGATCGCCTCGGGCGAGTCTTCCTTGATGCGGTCGGCAACGGCGATGATGCCGAGGAAACGGTCGCCGTGAGCGAACAGAAGCGGCGTTTTGCCTGCCTCGGAGAGGGCGGTGACGGCGGCTTCGGTAGAATCGGATAGGAGTAGCTTCGTGCTCATATAGCGGTAGGAGCCCCCGCGAAGCGGTGCACCGTCCAACTTGGCGGAAAGTCCGTTGCCCGGGAGGGCTTCGAAGTCGGTGACCTCGCCAAGGGCGACCCCGTCGGACTCGGCTTTTTCCATAACTGCGCGGGCAAGAGGATGCTCGCTCTTCTTTTCCAGAGTTGCGGCGAGGGTGAGCAGCTCGCTCTCGCGGACGCCGTCTGCGGGCAGCAGATCGGTGACGGCAGGTGTACCCTCAGTGATGGTGCCGGTCTTGTCAAGGACGACGGCGGAAACGCGTCCGGTCTCCTCCAACGCGGCGGCGGTCTTGAAGAGAATGCCGCCGCGGGCGCCCTGACCACTGCCCACCATAATGGCAACGGGGGTGGCAAGTCCCAACGCGCAGGGACAGCTGATGACCAGCACGGAGATACCCCTCGCCAACGCGTAGCCCACCGTCTCGCCTGCGATCAGCCAAACGGCGGTGGCAACGGCGGCAATTGCGATGACGGCAGGCACGAAGATGCCCGAGACTTTGTCTGCAACCTTGGCGATGGGCGCTTTGGTGGCGGCAGCGTCGCTGACCATACGGATGATCTGCGAGAGAGTGGTGTCCTCTCCCACTCGCGTAGCACGGCAGGTCAGGAAGCCCGATTGGTTGACCGTAGCCGCCGAAACCCGATCGCCGGGTGCTTTGTCCTGTGGGATAGATTCGCCTGTCAGAGCGGCTTCATTGACCGCAGACGCGCCCTCCTCAACGATACCGTCCACAGGGATGGCTTCGCCCGGGCGGACGGTGAACAGATCCCCCACCTTTACCTCTGTAATGGGAACGGTGATCTCATTGCCGTCCCGCAGGAGGGTGGCGGTTTGGGGCGCCAGCTTCATAAGCCCTTTGAGAGCGTCGGTGGTCTTGCCCTTGGAACGGGCTTCCAACAGCTTGCCCAGCGTGATGAGAGCAAGGATCATAGCAGCAGATTCGAAGTAGAATTCGTGTAGGTAGTGGTGAGTAGCTTCCATATTCCCCGCCGCCTGCTGTGCCGACATGGCAAACAGCGCCCACACCGAGTAACCGAAGGATGCGCCTGCGCCGAGAGCGACCAGCGTGTCCATATTGGGTGCGCGGTGCAGAACTCCCTTGACGCCGTTTATGAAAAATTTCTGATTGATGACCATCACTGCTGCGGTCAGCAGAAGCTCCGCGATACCGATAGCCACCGGATCGCGGGCGAGAAAGGCGGGAACGGGCCAGCCCCACATGGTGTGCCCCATGGAGAGGTACATCAACGGAATCAACAGGATCAGCGAGGCGATCAGCCTGCGCAGAAGGATAGAAGATTCGCGATCCTTGAGGCTATCTTCATCGGAGGGAGCGGATTTGGTTTGATTCCCCTTCACCGACGCGCCGTAGCCGGCCGCCTCCACGGCGGCGATAACGGCGTCTGGGGTGGCACTTCCCTCCACACCCATAGAGGCGGTGAGCAGATTCACCGAGCAAGCGGTGACGCCCTCTACGGCAACGACGGCTTTCTCTACGCGGGCGGAGCAGGCGGCACAGCTCATGCCGGTTACATTGTATTGTTTCATGGTTTCACCTTATTTCATCAGTTTTTGCAGAGTTGCCACCAACTCGTCCACCGTCTCGTCCTTCCCTGCCTTGATATCTTCGGCAACGCAGGTTTTGACGTGGTTTGCCAGCAGTTCTCTGGAAAAGGCGTTGAGGGCGGCATTCACGGCGGCAACTTGTGTGAGGATGTCGGTGCAGTAGGCGTCCTTGTCTACCATTCCGCGGATGCCGCGGATCTGCCCTTCGATGCGAGACAGACGGTTTTGCAGAGATCGAAGCTCCTCTTCACTGCGTGCTTTGGTTTTGTGGGTACAGTAGCAGTTTGTGTCTTCCATATCGTACTCCTGAGAATAGTATACCCCTTGGGGGTATTACAATTATATACCCCATAGGGGTATTTGTCAAGTGGTTTTTCTCAATTGCAAAAAAATACCGAAGAGACAAGCGCCTCTTCGGTATTGGATCAGTTGTCTTTTTTGCGGGGCTTCGTGAAGAAGTTGAGAGCGGCAATGGTGAGAACGATGATGCCGGTGACGATAAAGATGCCCAACATTCCCAGTCCCATAGTGGGCAGAGAATCCAGGAAGGCTTCGGTATCGATTTTGAATGCCATATCAGCAAGTACAGAATTCATATTCGTGATCTCCTTTCATTACGCGAAGAAGCTGAGGATCAGACCGCCGGCGATGACCGACGCGATCTGTCCCGATACGTTGACGCCGATAGAGTGCATCAGAAGGAAGTTCTGGTTGTCCTCGGCAAGTCCCAACTTGTGTACCACGCGGGCGGACATAGGGAACGCAGAGATGCCCGCCGCACCGATCATGGGGTTGATCTTCTTCTTGGAGAAGAGGTTCAGAAGCTTTGCAAACAGCACGCCGCCTGCAGTATCTACGATAAAAGCGATGAGACCGAGACCAAGGATCAGCAAGGTTTCCCACGTCAGGAACTGGTCTGCCTGCATCTTGCAAGCAACGGTAATTCCCAAGAAGATCGTGATCAGGTTTGCCAGCACCTTCTGAGCAGTTTCGGAGAGACTGTCCAAAACGCCGCACTCACGGATCAGATTACCGAACATCAAAAAGCCGATCAGGGCAACCGATTTGGGGGAGAAGATGCCGGTGATGACGGTGATCAGAATGGGGAACAGAATGCGGGTGGTCTTGGACACGCTCTTCTGTTCGTAGGGCATCCGAATCATTCGCTCCTTCTTGGTGGTCAGCAGTTTGATAACGGGAGGCTGTACGATGGGAACCAGCGCCATATATGAATACGCCGCCACCATGATAGCTCCCAGATATTGGCTGTCCAGCGTATTAGCAACGAAGATGGAGGTAGGACCATCTGCCGCGCCGATAATAGCGATCGACGCCGCGTCGTTAGGTGCAAAGCCCAAAAGAGACGCCATACTGAGGGTGAAGAAAATGCCGAACTGTGCCGCCGCACCGAAGATCAAAAGCTTAGGGTTGGTCAGCAGAGGGCCGAAGTCGATCATGGCACCGATACCGATGAACAGGAGCAGGGGGAACAACTCGTTTGCAATGCCCATGTTGAACAGTTCTTCAATGATACCCGGCTCGTAGGTGACGCCTTCTACGCCGGCTTCCAAAAGTGCTTTGCCTTCCTCTACTGCAATGGGATCGCCGTTGAGAAAGTAGCGATCCACTACGCCCGACAGGGGCAGGTTGACCAAGATCGCGCCAAAGCCCATCGGGAGAAGCAACGTCGGCTCCATGTTTTTCTTGATGGCGAGGAAGATCAGCAGACCGCCGATCACCCACATCACAATCTGCTGCCACTGGATGTTCAGCAGATTTTCATAAAGTGCTTCCATTTTTTATAATTCCTTTCGTTTTCGGAGCAGAGCAAAAATAAAAAGACCGTTATCACAGACATCCGTACAGCGGTATCCCGTGATAAAAGTCTTGTTTCAACCGAACGGTCTGGGCGATCCGGGTTTTGAACCGTACTGACGAATCGCCCGCGAAAAGTTGACTTTTCGCAAACTACTCCCTTTTATGTAAACTATTATAAACCGCATTTCTCCAAAAGTCAATAGAATTTCCGATTTTTTCGTCATAATTCTATTTTGCCGCGCGCCATTCTTTTCGTCAATTCGAACAATTTTAGAAATTGAAATATGTACATTTTTAACACGTCAACCATCAAAGTGATTCGGCAAATCATTTCTTCAAAAATATTTGTAAAAAAAGTACAAAAATCGCGCAAAAACCTATTGCATTTTTTGAAATCTTTTTGTATAATAGATGCATCGGGATTTCTACGACACGTTCGATGCGTAAAATCCAAACAAATCCCACTTATGGAAGGAAATGATTCCCATGAAAGCTTTTATCACAGACAACATTCGTAACGTCGTTCTGCTGGGTCACACCGACAGCGGCAAAACCACTCTCGCCGAGGCTATGGCATACGGCGCAGGGCTGATCGACAAGATCGGCAACGTCAGTGCCGGAAATACTATCAGTGACTGTGACAAGGAAGAAATCAAAAACCAGTTCTCTATTTCCACCTCCGTGATCCCCGTGGTATGGAATGATGTCAAGATCAATATCATCGACGCGCCCGGCTATCCCGATTTCATCGGTGAGACCCAGGAAGCTGTTTCCGCCGCCGACGCTGCGATCATCGTTGTCAACGGTAAAGACGGCGTGCAGAACGGTACCAAGACCGCATGGGAACTGTGCGATAAGTATAATCTGCCCCGTATGATCTTCGTCTCCAATATGGACGACGACAACGCTTCCTTCCGTCAGATCGTGCTGGATCTGGAGGCACTGTACGGCAAGAAGATCGCTCCCTTCTATCAGCCTATGCGTGAAGGCGGCAAATTCGTCGGTTACATCAACGTGCGCCGTATGGGCGGCCGCCGATTCTCCGAGTTCGGCAAGCGCGTGGAATGCGACATCCCCGATTACAGTAAGGAAAACCTGGAGATCTACCGCGAGGCGTTTATGGAAGCGGTCGCTGAGACCTCTGAGGATTACATGGAGCGTTACTTCGAAGGCGACACCTTCACCGACGCCGAGCTGTCCGCCGCAATGCGTACCAACGTGCGTTCGCTGAAGATCGTTCCCGTATCTATGGGCGCCGCTCCCGAATATAAAAACATCCATAACCTGCTCAACGATATCGTCCTCTTCTTCCCCGCCCCCAACGAGCGTACCTGCGCAGGCATCAACCAAAAGACCAACGCTATCTTTGAGGGCAATTACGACTTCTCGATGCCCAAGTCTGCATACGTATTCAAGACCATTGCCGATCCTTACATCGGTAAGTTCTCCATGATCAAGGTCTCCTCCGGCGTACTGAAAGCGGGCGACGTCCTTTACAACACAATGAAGGATACCGACGAAAAGGCAGGCAAGCTCTACACCATCTGCGGCAACAAGACCACCGAAGTCGAAGAGCTTCATGCGGGCGACATCGGCGTGCTCAGCAAGCTGACCTCGGTTTCCACCGGCGATACCCTGTCCACCCGTGCGACCCCCGTGGTTTACGGCAAGACCGCTATCGCGAAGCCCTACGCCTTCACCCGTTACACCGTTCCCAACAAGAACGAAGCTGACAAGGCTGTTCAGGCGATTCAGAGAATGGCTGAAGAAGATCCCACCATCCGTCTGGTCAACGATGCGCAGAACCGTCAGACCCTGCTCTACGGTATCAGCGAACAGCATCTGGCTATCGTAGCGTCCAAGCTGCTTTCCAAGTATAAGATCGAAATTCAGTACTCCGAGCCTAAGACTGCATATCGCGAGACCATCCTGGGCAAGACCGATACCGAGTTCAAGTACAAGAAGCAGTCGGGCGGTCACGGTCAGTACGGTCACGTGAAGATGCGCTTCTCCCCCTCCGGCGATCTGGAATCTCCTTACGTATTTGAAGAAGAGGTCGTGGGCGGTACCGTTCCCAAGAACTACTTCCCCGCTATCGAAAAGGGTATCGAAGAATCCGTAGGTGCAGGTCCTTTGGCAGGCTATCCCGTCGTGGGCGTGAAGGCCGTTCTGTACGACGGCTCCTACCATCCCGTTGACTCCTCCGAGGCTGCGTTCAAGATCGCGTCCTCTCAGGCATTCAAGAAGGGTATGCTGGACGCCAAGCCCGTCCTGCTGGAGCCCATCGCAACGCTGACCATCATCGTTCCCGAAAACAATACCGGTAACGTCATCGGTGACCTGAACAAGCGCCGCGCAAGAGTGCTGGGTTTGGATTCCGCCGGTAACGGACGTCAGCAGATCGACGCAGAGATCCCCATGTCCGCTCTCTACGGCTACTCCGCTACGCTGAACTCTCTGACCGCTTCGGCAGGCACCTACTCCTACGAGTTCGCTCGCTACGAGCAGGCTCCGCAGAACGTGCAAGAAGCGCAGATCCAGAAGTACCAGAGCGGTGCAGAAGAATAATTTGAATTAAATACAAACTTGGAGGGCTCTTTGAAAAAAGCCCTCCAAACCTCCCAAAAACTTTTGTGAAGCCCGCGCATTTCTGCGCGGGCTTTTTGAGTGAATGCGATAGGATTATTTTACGGTAGCACCGTATTGACCGACCCCATTCAGCAGATTGGTTGGCACTCTCACAGAAACCGCCCAGTATACTACATCGTCAGTCACCCACATACCCAGCACTGTTTCATTATAAATCCTCATCGTAAGCGCACCTTCGGCATCGATCCGCACGTCGGTGAGATAATAGTCGTAGGAGCCGCTTCCTGCATAGAAGCAGGTGAGCAAAAGGCTATAGCCGTCAAAGTAATCTTCACCGAACTTCTCAATTTTAGAGGCGATAAAGGCGTCCAACTCGGAAGAATCCTCCGCGTTTCGGAACTCTTCGTCCACGGTAGCAACGAAGGCGGTCAGCTCCTCCCAGCTGTCCAATCTGACGACCGGTTTCATTCCGTCCACCGTCGGCTCGGCAAAACCGTTGAGCAAATCCCAATCTTCATTCGACAAATAGTATGTTGGTCCCGCCGAGCCGTCGGCAACTGTAGTTGGATAATGGTCAACGATTTGCTTCAGAATACTGCCCATAGAATACTTGGCACTCAGATCTCCCTGATAGACCTCTCCTTTGCTGATCACAAACACGTAAGAACCGTTGACGGTTTGAATCTGGGCGCGGCTATACGTCTCCGGATTCGTCTTCTGCGGCTCCGTATAGTTCAGCGCCGCCAGATCCTCGGTCAGCTTGCGGGCATAGACTCCGGAAAAGATATGCGTTCCGCCAAAGCGGATCTCCACTACGGCTTGCCGATCTGCCGCCGACAGACTTCCGCTCGGTTCGTTCAGATAGGCTTCGAAGGTTTCAACGCCCTCAATATCAGTGCGTGGGAGCTCTACAACCATCAGGTTGCCCGAGATGGCATCATCTCCATAGCTCGAAAAATCATCTACACCAAAGGTGATTCGATCTCCCACCTTGGAGTACATCGTCAGAGCATAATGATATCTTGCATCACTGCTCCAAAAACAACCGATCGCAAGTGCGTTTTCGGAAAAATACGCATCGTCGTATTCGGCAATCGCGGACGAGAAGGAGGCGGAAGCGTTATAATCAAGGGAAAGGATTTTCCCTGCTTCAGCGCAGAACTCGTTCAATGCTTCGGCGTTGTCGATCTTCATCACGGGGAACCAGCGTGACAGCTCGGGAGAGTATCCCTGTCCGAACAACGCGGCGATCTCCTTGGGACTGACGGCTCCGGTCAGATAAAAGTGGGCTTCAGGCAGAGCGGGCGCATCGGTCGGGGGGTCGGTCACATTTCCGGGGGTTTGCGACTCGGTAGCGGTGGAGTCTGCGGTGTATTTCACCTCGATTGCCCCGCCGCAACTGCTGAGCAGAAGCATCACCACGGAAAACAAAGCGATCAGAGACAGTTTGGACTTTTTCATATTGGAATTCTCCTTTCCCGGCGAAGCTCAAACCCTTCGCCTTTCAACTATTATACGAATGAAACGGCGAAAACCCTCAGTTGTTTTTGAAAATTCTATCAAGTATTTCATAAAATTGCAACAAAAAGTGCCACTTCTCCGAGTGACACGGTCGGGCAAGTATTGGTTCAACCCATACATAAGTCTTTGGAAGAGTTTGAGAACCCTTTCTACAGAAAGGGTTCTCAAGAAAAATCACTTCAAAAACTCTTCGGTCAACGTAACACCAAAATCCTTCGCCAGCTGAATGAAGTCGTCCTTAGTGATAGTCTGACGCTTCTTGTCCACTACCGAATGTACCTTGATATAGATCTCCGCGGACTTTTCGATGGTGTGCGCCAGCCCGAAGGTGGCGTCGAAATCCGTACCCGAGCAGAAGAGTCCGTGATGCGCCCAGACTGCGGCATCGTAGATCTTCATCTTTTCGGCGGTAACCACGGCGATCTCTCTGCCGCCCGGCACCATCCAGGGGATCACGCCGATGCCGGCAGGGAAAATGATGGGACACTCGGTCATCATCTCCCACAGCTCACGGGAGAAGTATTCGTCCTCCAGCGGCAGGATAAAGGTGAGCGCGATCAGATTGGCGGGATGGCAATGATAGATCACGCGATGGGCGCCGTTGGTAGCCAGCATCTTGACCTCATGGTTCATCAGATGAGTGGGCAGCTCGCTGGTGGGGCGTCCGCCGTTTACAAGTCCCCAGACGATACGGTAATTCTCGCCTGCCGCGTCCAGTTCGATCAGAGCGCAGGTGTCGGCGGGATCTTTTTGTACGTTGCTCATGTACTTACCCGAGCCTGTAACTAAGAAAAACTGTCCGCCCAGTGCGGGAACTGCGGTGCCGATAGGCGCAAAGGGACGGGTGAAGTCCAGCAGATCACGGCACGCCTCGATATCGGCATCTGGGACGCGGTAGCTGAGATTGCCGCCGTTGCGCTCGTGCCAGCCCTTCTGCCAGCCGGCTTCGGCAAAGGCGATAAATTCTTTGACAAATGTAAATTCAGTCAGTTCCATATCTTTAACTTCTTTCTTTCAAAACTTTGGCTTCATACGCCATTACTTCATCATACCAGCCCTCGCCTGCGGGAAGTCCTGCGCGGCGGCAGAACTCTTCCCATACAGCACCCATAGGGAGCGTTTTCAGCGCCTCCTGACGCATAAAAAGGCGGGTGTAGTCTTCCTTCTGCTGAAGGGCGGAAAGCTCGGCATGGGGGGTCAGCAGGGCTTCCAGGAGCGCCTTCTGCGTACTGCGGATGCCCATGATCCAAGCGGCGACGCGGTTGATGGAAGCGTCGAAGTAATCGAGGGCGATGACGATATCGTCCATGCGTCCTGACGCTACGATCTCCTTGGCGATCTCGCGGGTCTCGTCGTCAAAACGCACCACGTGGTCGCTGTCCCAGCGAACGGGACGGGTAATATGAAGTGCCAGCTTGGGATGGAACAGGAGCAGAGACGAGATCTTATCCGACACCATCTCGGTGGGATGATAATGCCCGTTGTCCATCAGCGGCATGATGTGACGGGTGGCGGCGTAATTCTGGCAAAACTCGGCGGAGCCTACGGTGTAGCTTTCCAGACCGATTCCGAAGACCTTGGATTCCAGCGTGACGAAGACCTTGGACTTGTCGTAACCGCAAGCAAGTGCTTCGTCCAGCGATTTGGCAAAGCGGGCACGGGGAGAGGTACGGTCAGCAGGGATGTCCTTGTAACCGTCGGGGATCCAAATATTCATCACGCAGGGCGTGCCGGTCTCATTGGCAAAGTACTCGGCGATCCGCAGGCAGGCGACGGTATGACGCACCCAAAACTGACGGATCTCCTCATTGGGCGATGACAAGGTCAACCCTGCCGCTTGGGGATGGGAGAAGTAGGTGGGATTAAAGTCCAGACCGAGGTCGCGCTCCTTGGCATATTCTACCCACTTGGCAAAATGCTTCGGCTCCAGCGCGTCGCGGTCGGCAAACTCGCCGTCCTTGAAAATGGCGTAGGAAGCGTGGAGGTTCAGCTTCTTCTTGCCGCCGGTGAGGGCGAGAACCTTGTCAAAGTCTGCCATCAGCTCGTCTGGCGTGCGGGCTTTTCCGGGATAATTGCCGGTGGCTTGAATACCGCCGGACAGGGCGTCCTTGGTATCGAAGCCGCACACGTCGTCTCCCTGCCAACAGTGAACCGAAAGGGTCAAATTGGAGAGAGTCTCAATGGCTTTTTCACAGTCTACGCCGTTAGCGGCGTAGGCTTCTTTCGCGTATTCGTAATAAGATTTCATTCTATTCTCCTTATCAAACAGACTGCGGCTGTGTAACTTCGATCTTGACAGATGCTGCCAATAGCCGTCGGGCTTCTTCTACGTCGGAAAGCCGACCCGTTCCAAGCATCTGACAAAGCAGATTGCCTGTAGCAGTAGCTTCGGTGGGACCTGCGATAACGGTTTTCCCCGATGCGTTTGCCGTCAGACGGTTCAAAAGACCGTCTTTACTGCCACCGCCGATGATGTGGATGGCGTTGACCGGCGATCCGGTGATCTCCTCGATCTGCTTGACGGTTGCCGCGTAACAATCGGCAAGAGAGAGATAAACCACTGCAAAAAGCTCGCCACGGGTCAGATCGGAGCGACCCAGTTCCCTTTTCAGCGCTTCTGTCATTGAATCGGGAGAAAGAAAAGCGGCGCTGTTGACATCTACTCGCAGATCGGTGGAAAGATGGGCGGTTGCGGCATCCATAATCTGATCGAAGGTATAGCCGCACTCTTTTCGCAAGGATTGGATCATCCAAAGCCCCATAATATTCTTCAAGAAGCGATACCTTCCACCGTAGCCGCCCTCGTTGGTAAAGTTGTACTGTTCAGCCACCTTGGACAGATCGGCTTCGGTTCGCTCTACGCCCATCAGCGACCAGGTGCCCGAGGAGAGGTAGAGCGCCCCATCCCTGTCTGTGGGGAGTACCAGCACCGCCGAGCCCGTATCGTGTGCGGCGGGAAGCACCACCAACGGGTGACAGCCGATTTCCTCTGCCACCTCGGCGCGAACGGGGCCGAGAACGCTCCCCGCAGGCAGAATGGGCTGGAAGATCTCCACGGGAAATCCAAGGCGATCGATCAGTTGAAAGTCCCAACCGTTGGTAGCGGGGGTAATCAAGCCGGACGTGCTGGCAATCGTATACTCGCTTGCCGACACGCCGGTGAGTAGGTAGTGAAAATAATCGGGAATGAAGAGCATTGCCGAGGCGTCGCGAAGCTGATCCGGATGTTGCTCCTTCAGGGCAAGGAGCTGATAGATCGTGTTGAACTGTTGCTTCTGAATGCCGGTACGGGCGTAGAGCTGATGGGTGGTCAGCGTTCGTTCCAGCGCCGCGTCCATTCCGTCGGTGCGGTGGGAGCGGTAGGAGACCGCCTCACCGATCCGATTGCCGTCTGCATTGAGCAGGACGAAGTCCACGCCCCACGTATCAATACCGACGTAAGCGGGCGCATTTCCTTCGTCCGCCGCTTTTCGGATGCCTGCCTTTATGTGGCTCCAAAGAGCGTCTACGTCCCAGCAAAGCTCTCCGCTTTCGCTGACGGCGGCACCGTTGGGAAAACGGTAAACCTCCCGCGTACAAAGGCGACCGTTCTCCAGCCATCCTAAAATATGGCGACCGGAGGAGGCACCGATATCTATGGCAAGATAATATTCCATATCGGACTTTCCTTCCTTGTTCATCTATAGATATATTGTATCACAAATCGTTACCGCTTGCAATTGTTATTTAGGAAAAAACAGTTGCATTTATTGCTGTTTTTTATTGAATTACTGCAAAAAACGTAAAACCACCGACAGAAAGGGTCGGTGGTAGGAACGGTCGGTCGTCAGTCTCCCGTAACGGCGTACAGACACAGATCCCAGGGCGGGATATACGGCGGTCTGCGAAGATACAAACGATAGGACGGATTCATCTCGTGGACGAGAAGAGGCAAACGCCACAGATCCTCTGCGCGGTGATAGAGGGAGACTGCTAGATCCGGCTTCCACTTGGTGATCGTAGCGACAGATCCGCGAAGTGCTTCCCATTCGACCCCTTCTACGTCGTATTTGATATAGTCCACCCGCTGACCGCAGAGGAAGGAGTCAGGGGAGCGGACTGCCACCGGCTTGGATTTGCCGCCGGAAGTCATTGAAAGATGCGAATTACGGCTTCCTTCATCGCTGACGTAGAGAGTACCGTCACACTCCCACGCGCCCGCCTGCTCGGCGGTAAGGATCGCTAAAAAGCCGTCCCGCTCTGCCGATTCGGTCAGTTTTCGAAAGGAGCGGCGGTCGGGCTCCAGCGCCCACACCTGTTGAAGTTGCGGCTGATAGTTCAGCAGTTCGCGGATCGTATCGCCGTTATAGGCACCCAGATCAAGATAATACTCGTATCGCGTGGGGCGCAGAATGCGGAAGACCTCTTCCCTTTCGTCGCAGGTAGTGCGGAGCGTATCGATCTTTCCCGTCAGACGGTATTCGATGATCCCGTCGAACACTTCCCTGGACCGCTCGTCGGCAAGGAGGGCGCGAACCCGTTCCAGCTTGTCCCGCACGCTCTCGTAATACTCTGCGGTGAACAGCGTCTCTCCGGCAATGGGCAGTTCGGGCACGAAGAAGCGACAGCGACGGGAAAGCAGATCAAATCGCTCCAACAGCTCGGGCAGGCTGGATCCAAAGCTCAGTAAAACGATGAAATCCTCGTATTTGGCGAGGATTTCATCGAATGTGAGCACTCTCTTGCCGTGAAAGCTGTGTCCGCGCACGAAGCCGTCGGAGGCGAAAAAGTCGGCGACCTCCAGCCCGCGGGCGGAAAGCTGCGCGATCAGCTTATCTGCACCGTTTCCCATACCGTAGAGGACGATAGGCAGTCCCGACGACTGCAAATAGTTCCACAGATCGGTTCTCATCGGACGGTAAATTCGTTGTAGATCCGACGAATAGAAACTTCAAAGTCATCCTCGGCAACGCCCAAGATGATGTTGTTTTCGGAAAGTCCCTGATCAATCAGGCGAATGTTGATATTTGCGTTGGCGATGGACAAGAATACTCTTGCGGCAGTGCCTACGTTATTGATCATCTGTCTGCCGACCACGGCGATCAGCGCAAGACCGTCGGTGATCGATACGCTATCGGGAGTGACCTCGTTGCAGATCTCACGCTTGAGTGCTTCGCGGCAGTTGGCAATATCGTCGGTGCGAACCACCACGCCCATGGAGTCGATGCCTGAGGGCAGATGCTCAAACGGAACGCCGAACCGCTCCAGCACTTCCAGTACCCGTCTGCCGAAACCGACCTCCGCGTTCATCATATCCTTGTGTACGTCGATGACCGAAAATCCCTTCTTGCCGGCGATACCGGTGATGCTGTGTTCCCCTTTCTGCTGCTCTGCGGCTTGCAGCACGATCATGGTTCCGCGATCAGCGGGACGGTTGGTGTTGCGGATATTGATAGGGATCCCCACCTCCCGCACGGGGAAAATGGCGTCCTCGTGGAGGACGGTGGCACCCATATAGGACAGCTCACGCAGTTCCGTATAGGTGATGAAATCGATGCTTCGTGCGCCCTCCACGATGCGGGGATCTGCCATCAGGAAGCCGGAAACATCCGTCCAGTTCTCATAGATGTCGGCTTTAGCCGCTCTTGCGACTACCGAGCCGGTAATATCGCTGCCGCCGCGGGAGAAGGTCTTGACCTTACCGTTGACTGCCGCGCCGTAGAAGCCCGGGATCACGGCACGCTCGTGACGGGAAAGTGCTTCGGACAGCACCCGATCGGTCTTTTCGGTATCAAGTTGACCGTTTTCGGTGAAATAGATCACGTCTTCTGCGTCGATGAAATCGTATCCGAGATAGACGGACAACACTTTTCCGCAAAGATACTCGCCGCGGCTGGCGGCGTAGTCGGCTCCCGCACCGTTGAGAAACGCATGGTGGATCCGCTCAAAATCGGCATCCAACGAAACGTCAATAGAGAGTTCGTTGATGATGGCATCGTAGCGGGAGCGGATCTCGGCAAACTGCGCCTCGAAATCTTCACCCTTCACCGCCTTTGCGTAGCAAGCGTAGAGCAGGTCAGTGACCTTGGTATCACCGGAATGTCGCTTGCCGGGTGCGGAAGGGACCACATAGCGGCGGCTCTCCTCTTCCCGAACGATGGCTGCAACCTTCCGAAACTGGGCAGCGTCTGCCAGTGAGCTGCCTCCGAATTTAACGACCTTCAATAGTCTGTTTTGTTCTGTATTCATTTAACGGCTCCTTCTGATGAGTCCTTTACTTTGTTTCTATTATTTTATATCAGTTTATTATATAAATTATTTCTCGCTTTGTCAAGCATTTTCTGCAAACTTTTCAATTTTCTCTTTCGCTGATTCATTATTTGTTCATTATCAGTATATGCTTTGTTCACACTTTTGTGGTATGCTATGGTGTATTAAATGACTGCCTGACCAATGCACTTGGGTAGGCAAGAAAGGCAGGATCAATATGGAAGACCTCGAACTGCTGACCGAACTGTTGACCGATAAGAAATACTCTCAAGTCCGGACATTTCTCCTCTCCCAAAACGCGATCGATATCGCGTATCTACTCACCGAAATCCCCCCCGAAAAACTATTGCTGGTCTTCCGATTATTGCCCAAGGAACTTGCCGCCGAAGTTTTCGTAGAGATGGATTCCGATCAGCAGATGCTGCTGATCAAGGGCTTCAACGATACCGAGCTTCACGCCGTCTTCAACGAGCTGTTCGTGGACGATACGGTCGATATTATCGAGGAAATGCCCGCAAACGTGGTCAAGAGAATCCTTGCCGGCACCGACGCCGAGACCCGCAAGTCCATCAACGAGATTCTGAACTACCCCGACGACAGCGCCGGATCCATCATGACGGTGGAGTTCGTACACCTCAAGCCTGCGATGACCATTCATCAGGCACTGAGCGTAATCAAAAAGACAGGCGTGGATAAAGAGACGATCTATACCTGCTATGTCACAGATCCAAACCGACATCTGATCGGCGTGGTCACGGTCAAGGATATGCTTCTCTCCGAAGAAAACGCTACCATCGGCGATATTATGGAAGAAAACATCATCCACGCGCACACGCTGGATGACCGGGAGGAAGTTGCCAACCTGTTCCGTGAATACGGTCTGATGGCACTTCCCGTGGTGGATAACGAGGATCGTTTGGTGGGCATCGTTACCTACGACGACGCAATCGACGTCCTGGTAGAGGAGAGCGACGAGGATGCGCAGGTCATGGCGGCGATCACACCTTCCGCCAAGCCCTATCTGAAAACCGGAGTGTTTGACATTTGGAAAAACCGTATTCCGTGGCTGCTGATCATGATGCTGTCGGCAACCTTCACGGGCATGATCATCTCTGGCTTTGAGTCCGCGCTGGCTGCTCAGGTGGCGCTGACCGCCTTCATTCCCATGCTGATGTCCACCGGCGGTAACACCGGCTCTCAGTCCAGCACTACGGTCATCCGCGGTCTTTCTATGGGCGAAGTGGAATTTTCCGACATATTTCGCGTAATTTGGAAGGAGATCCGCGTGGGCGTGCTCTGCGCCGTCACGCTTGCCGGTGCCAATTTCATCAAAATCTGGCTGTTTGACATTCTGCTCCTAAAGACCGAAGGGCTGACCCTGTGGGTAGACGCAGTAGTCTGCATCACCCTTGCGCTGACGGTTATTACGGCAAAGCTGGTGGGCTGTACTCTGCCCATTTTGGCAAAGAAGATCAAGCTGGATCCGGCTGTGATGGCAGCCCCCTTCATTACGACGATTTTGGACGCGGTGTCTTTGCTCATCTACTTTGCCTTGGCAAGTGCGATACTGGATCTGTAAAGAGTGGGAACGCTCCGCTTCCTGTTGTAGGCTTTGCCGCACCCTTTTGCAACCGATCAACACATCACTATACTAAAATGACCGCAACGGCTATCAAACCGTTGCGGTCTTCATTATATCGCCGGCAAAAAAGTTACTTCCAGTTGACTGCCGTTTTTCTTTGCAACTAAAATGCTGACGGGATTTTTCTCTCCCCACTCGGGATCGGCATCCGCTTTCAGCTTCCACTTTTCATAATGGGAGACTGCC
>JAFTOC010000058.1 GCA_017451585.1 Clostridia bacterium | reverse complement strand
TCGTCTACGCAGACCACTTGGATCTGTTCGCGCTTTCTCACTTCTTGTGTCAGCATCTTCATCCCTCGCTTCCTGTCAATATTATACCACATCTCCACAAAAAAACAAAGCCCTTTTCAGGACTTTGTCTTCAGTCTGAGAGCAACTTCGGTTGCTCTGTTTTTTATTCGGCGGGAAGGTCGGCGGACGCACCGTCCGCAGTTTCGCCGTCGGCATCGACGCCTTCGTCGATCATGGGATCTTCGTCGGTTGCGGGAATATCGGAGGTGGCGGGAACGTCGGTCTCGGGTGCGTCACCGGTGAAGGGCGTGTCATCGGTGGTGGGAGCCTCCTCGGTCACGGGAGGCGCGGGCGGCTCGGGAAGCAACGTCTTGGCTTCCATGGTCGCCTGATAGACGGTCTTGCCGTCGGCTGTGACCGAAAGCTCCAGTAAGGTGTAGCTACCGGTTTCCAGCTCCCGCAGGATCAGTCCCAAAAGCTTGTAGTCCTCATCAACGGCGTATTCCTTGCCGCCTGCCGACATCCGCTCGTAGACTAACAGATCGCCGTATTCCGCTTCGGAAAGCGTTGTGGTGACCGAGCGGTTCCCGTCGTCGGCGTGCAACGTCAACGTCACGTTCAGCGGGGGAGAGGATGCCAGCAGCTCCTTGTTCACCAGAAGCACCAGCCGCAGATCGTGTTTGGCGGCGGTGTCGGAACGGGTGGAGAGGAGAGCGGTGACGAAGCTGCCGCTTTGCGGCGAGAGATAGTGCTCGACGTGTCCGCAGAGCAGACAGGTGTGGGCTGCCAGCAGTCCGCCCGTGAGCTCGCCGTAGCGGTGCGGCGTAGAGAAATTGATGGCAGAGTCGGGAGTGCCGGGCGCTTTGCTGAGCGCGCAGGTGAGAGTGTGCCCGTCTCCCGTCAGCGAATACAGATAACCGGCAGACGGATGATGCTCGATCGCGATCTCCACGGAGTCGGTGACGGGATCGTAGCTCCAAATGGTATCGGGGCCGTTAAAGTAGATCAGATATCCGTCGTAGAAGAGATTGATGTATTGCTCCTTGTAGAGACTCTCCGGCTTTTCCCAGACCTCCCAACGGAGCAAGGAAAGATCTGCTACGGGTTCGGCGGTGAGGGTGGAGAGATCCAGCTTTACCAGCGCACGTTCGACGCGGTTGACGGCGTAGCGGGCGTCGGGCAGGAACAGAATCGCGCCCGCAAGATCGGGCAGGACGGAGTTTTCGTACAGATTGGACTCGCAGGGATAGGGAGCGATCCAATCGTGGTGCCCGGTCTCTGCGATGCCTGCGTCGCTTCGTAAAAAGTTGGTATGGAGCGCACGGCCGGGCTGATCCACCGCAGGATCGTCCCAGGTCAGATCCACGTGATACCAGCTGCCGCCCAGCTCTACGACGTTCCAAATGTGGTTCATCCCGTCGCTGACGGCGTAGTCGTTGGCGATGCCCAAACTGTCCAGCAGATAGGCGTAGAGCGCAACGTACGCCTGACAGACGCCGTGTCCGCTTTGAAGCAGGTTATAGAGATCGCCTACGGTATGCGTACCGTCGTACGCGAAGGTGGTGCAGATATAATCGTGCAGGAAGAGCACCTTTTCCATTTCGGTGGTATTTGCGGGAATTTTGGCGAGGATGGCGGCGGTCTTCTGCTCCACGAAAGCCTTAGCGGCGTCCAGCTCCTCGCCCGGCTCGAATCCGTAGATGGGGCGCAGATCGTATCGGTAGAGATTGCCCTCCTCGTCAGGGGCGGGAAGCGTGACGATGGACACGTCGATGGCTTGCAGATAGAAGAGGCGGGCGACCCGTTCCAGCACGCGGGTGCAGACCGCTTGCAGAAGGTCGTCCTCCAGCGGCTCGGGTGTGGAAAGCGAGTAGAGTGTTTCGCCGCCGTCCACCGCAGTGACCAGTGCCTCAAACAGGAGCGTCTCGTAGTCGACGGGCTCCTCGGTTTCGGGCGGGAGCGGCTCTGTTACGGGAGGAGCGGGCTCCGTGGGAATTTCCGGCGTCTCACTGCCTTCGGGAGGCACGGGCTCCACCGGGGGAGTGACGGTTTCTGCGGATGATTCCGATTCGGGCTCGGCAGTCGCAAAGGCGGAGGGGGCAGGCAGAAGCGACGTTAGCAGACCTGCAAGGATCAGCAGTACGATAACACGTTTCATGGGAACCCTCCTTTCGCGAAAATTCGGATGAGTGTGTCGAAACTGCGGGAAATGGCGATATTTGGGGAACAGTAAACTGTGCGAAGTAAGATTTATTCAATCTAATTGTACAACAGGTCGGGGCGATTGTCAACTTGCAATTTTTAGGAAATTTCAAACTCTTTGTGAACTTTTTTGCACATACTTTACAAAGAAATCGGAGTGTGGTAAAATGATGGAAAACAGTCACGCCCAAAGAGCGTGCGCGCCTTGTGAGGATCTTAGAAAAGGATGATGGATGGATGAGAATCGACAAGTTTTTGACCGAGACCGGTACCTGCACCCGCTCCGAGGCGGGCAAGGCAGTGCGTCGGGGAGACGTGCTGTTGAACGGACGCGCCGTTCGCTCCGCCTCCGAGCAAATGGATCCCGAAACGGATACGCTCGTCTTTCGCGGCGAGCCCATCGTTTACCGGAAATTCACCTACATCGTTTTGAACAAGCCCGAGGGCGTGGTCTCTGCCACCGAGGATGGAGACGTGACCGTCCTCGATCTCCTGCCCGAGCAGCTGCAGCGGCTCTCCCTGTTTCCCTGCGGACGGCTGGACAAGTACACCGTCGGCTTCGTACTGCTGACCAACAACGGGGCGCTTGCCCACCGTCTGCTCTCACCCAAGCATCACGTGGAGAAGTGCTATCGCTTTGCCGCCCGCTCGCCGCTGTCCGACGAGGGGATGGCACGGCTGGAGGCGGGGGTGGACATCGGCGGCTACCGTACCGCGCCCTGTCGGGTAGAGCGGGAGGAGGACGGCGAATACTACCGCATTACCCTGACCGAGGGAAAATATCATCAGATCAAGCGGATGCTGGAGGCGGTGGACAACAAGATCACCTTCCTGGAGCGGATCTCGTTTGCGGGCATCGCTCTTCCGCCCGAGCTTTCCCGCGGAGAATGGCGGTATCTTGACGAAAACGAGGTCAAAATTTTAGAAGATCACGGAAAACTCTAATAAATTAGCAAATGGCCCCGCCGCGGATGGGCTCGCGTATACACCAATTTCGTAAAACTTGTACAAAATGCACAAGTATAGGTGCAGAAGTTTGTTTTGCGAAGTTCTTTATTTGTTCACAATTTCATGCTACAATATATACAGTAAATTAGAAAAATAGGTTGCCGGAGCAGGCAATCACTCAGGAGGCTATTATGGCAGGACTTTCGTTCAAACATATTTATAAGAAGTACCCCGGCGGCGTTACCGCCGTATCCGACTTCTGTCTCGAAGTTAAGGATAAGGAATTCGTTATTTTCGTAGGCCCTTCCGGTTGTGGTAAGTCCACCACCCTGCGTATGATCGCAGGTCTGGAAGAGATCACCGAAGGCGAGCTGTTCATCGGCGACAAGCTGGTCAACGACGTTGCGCCCAAGGATCGTGACATCGCGATGGTGTTCCAGAACTACGCTCTGTATCCTCACATGACCGTTGCCGACAACATGGCGTTCGGTCTGAAGCTCCGTAAGGTTCCCAAGGATGAGATCAAGAGAAAGGTTGAGCAGGCCGCTAAGATCCTGGACATCACTCACCTTCTCGACCGTCGTCCCAAGCAGCTTTCCGGTGGTCAGAAGCAGCGTGTTGCACTGGGTCGTGCAATCGTCCGTGAGCCCAAGGTATTCCTGCTTGACGAGCCTCTGTCCAACCTGGACGCAAAGCTCCGTGCAGCCATGAGAACCGAGCTGACCAAGCTCCACAAGAGACTGGAAACCACCTTCATCTACGTTACCCACGACCAGGTCGAGGCTATGACCATGGCTACGC
>JAFTOC010000057.1 GCA_017451585.1 Clostridia bacterium | reverse complement strand
GAAAGGGATTGACCCAAAAGAACTTTTATAAAATGCCCGATATGGGATGTTCGCCAAAGGCGAACTCCCGGACTTCAGCGAAGCTGAATGTCCATTACTTGTCGGGCAGGGAAGAACTGAATCTACATATGCTAATTTCTTTATCACTTACTTCATCCTTTTGCAACCGCTTAGCCAAGGAAGATGAGAGGGAGTCTGAGGGAGAGAAGAGAACTTCGGCGTCTGAGATGGTTTCTTCTCTCCCTCAGATTGCAATTCGGCTATGCCGAATTGCCACCTTAGACTTCAAGCAATTACCGTAATACAAACAAATCAACCCACAATACAATCACATCTCCCCCAAAAATACATGAACAGGAGAATACATATGAACGTATACGAAACTCACAACATCGGCACGCTCCTCTCCGGCAACACCTATCCCGGTCGCGGCGTGATCATGGGCAAGTCCGCAGACGGACGCTACGCCGTTACCGCTTACTTCATCATGGGCAGAAGCGCTAACAGCCGCAACCGCGTTTTCGTGGAGAAGCCCGATACCCACGAGGTCATCATCTACCCATTCGACGCTTCGAAGGTAGAGGATCCCTCCCTCATCATCTATTCTCCCATTCGCGTATGGGAGAACAAGCTGATCGTCACCAACGGCAATCAGACCGACACCGTTTATGACTTCGTCAGAGAGGGCAAGTCCTTCGAGGAAGCCCTTGAGACCCGCTGCTTTGAGCCCGATCCCCCTAACTTCACACCCCGCATCAGCGGCATGATCACCTTTAAGGATGGGGATTTTATCTACAAAATGAGCATTCTGAAGTCGGCTGACGCCGAAGGTACCGCCTGCAACCGCCACACCTACTCCTATGCGGCGCTCCCCGGTCTCGGTCACTTCATTCACACCTATATGTGCGACGGCAATCCCATCCCCACCTTCTGCACCGAGCCCGAGCGCATCTATATCCCCAACGACATCGACGCCTTCACCGCCGACATCTGGAACAACCTCAACGAGCAGAACAAGATCTCTATGTACGTCCGCTACGTTGATCTGGAAACCGGAGAAGAGCAGAATCGGATGATCAATAAGAATAAATAAATATATTCGAGGCTCTGCCTCGAGCTCCGACAAGAGCCTTTTTGAAAAAAGGTTCTTGGAACTCCCAAAACTTCTGATATGCCCGACCAATACTTGTCGGGCAAGGAAGTAGTATTTGTCGTTCTCGCACCGCAAGTAGATTGCGTATGAGTTCAGCAAGCTGAACTCTGAGAGAACGTTCGCAGAACATTCTCTCGCCCAAAAGTTTTTGAAGGAGTCTGAGGGAACTTTTTTCAAAAAGTTCCTTCAAGAAACAAAAATGAGCAATAAAGAAAATTACATTTCGCCCTTCTCGACTCGGTATGCGTCGCCTGAGATGCAGTACGCCTTTTCCGAGGCAAACAAGTTTCGCACTTGGCGGAAGCTGTGGATCGCGCTGGCAAAAGCCGAGCAGAAGCTGGGACTGGATATTACCGACGAGCAGATCGCCGAGCTGGAGGCTCACGCCGATGACGTGAACTTCGAGGAAGCGGAAGCCCGTGAGAAGATCGTGCGCCACGACGTGATGAGCCACGTCTACGCCTACGGTCTGCAATGCCCCAAGGCGGCGGGCATCATCCATCTGGGTGCCACCTCCTGCTACGTGGGGGACAACACCGACGTGATCATTCTGTGTCAAGCGTCTGAGATCGTGCTGAAGAAGGCGGCACAGGTGGTGAAGAACCTGTCCGAGTTTGCGCTGGAATATAAAGATATGCCCTGTCTTGCTTACACCCACCTTCAGCCTGCACAGCTGACCACCGTGGGCAAGCGCGCGACCTTGTGGATGTACGAGCTGATCCAGGATATCGAGAATCTGGAGTATCAGCTCTCCCGTCTGAAGCTGTTGGGCAGCAAGGGCACCACCGGCACGCAGGCGTCCTTTATGGAGCTGTTTGAGGGTGACGAGGACAAGATCCGCGAAATGGAAGCACTCATTGCCGCAGAAATGGGCTTTGATGCCTGCGTTCCCGTGTCGGGGCAGACCTACTCCCGCAAGGTGGACGCCTACTTTCTGTCGGTGCTCAGCGGATTTGCCCAGTCCGCACACAAGTTTGCCACCGATCTGCGGCTGCTCCAATCCTTTGAAGAAGTGGAAGAGCCCTTCGAAAAGAAGCAGATCGGCTCCTCTGCCATGCCCTACAAGCGCAATCCCATGCGAAGCGAGCGGATGTGTGCGCTGGCACGGTACGTCATCGCCGATTCGGTAAATCCCGCTTTTACCGCATCGACTCAGTGGTTTGAGCGGACGCTGGACGATTCCGCCAACCGCCGTATCTCGGTTTCCGAGGCGTTTTTGGCGGTGGATGCGATCCTCAACATTTATATCAACGTCACCGGCGGGCTGGTGGTCTACGACAAGGTCGTCCGCCGTCGGGTAATGGAAAAACTCCCCTTTATGGCGACCGAAAACATCATGATGATGTCGGTGAAGAAGGGTGGCAACCGTCAGGAGCTTCACGAGCTGCTCCGCGAGCACTCCCACGCCGCCGCTTACCGCGTGCGGATGGAGGGCGGTCAGAACGATCTGATCGATCGCATCGCCGCCGATCCTGCCTTCCCCGTGACGAAGGAGGAGATCGAGGCAGAGCTGGATCCCGCGCTCTACGTGGGACGCGCTCCCTCTCAGACCGTTGAGTTTGTGGAAACGGTGGCAAAGCCGGTCATCGAGCGTTGTTATGCGGGCGATGTAGCGACTGAGCTGAAGGTGTAAAACGCCCTACGGAGTGAATCATATTTATCTGCCGAGGTGTAGTTGAAAGAAAGTTCTACGAAGATACACATTCATTCGTAGATAGGGTTTCTAAAAAAGTTTTTGAAAGGCTTGGAAAACTTTTTGAAAAAAGTTTTCCAAGAGAGTGACCAAAATGCAAGAATTTATGCTGAAATATGGGTGCAATCCCAATCAGAAGCCTTCCCGTATCTTTATGAAGGATCAAAGCGAGCTTCCCATCACCGTGCTCAACGGTCGTCCCGGTTATATCAATTTTCTGGACGCCTTCAACTCCTGGCAGCTGGTCAAGGAGCTGAAGGAAGCCCTTGGTATCCCTGCCGCCGCCTCCTTCAAGCACGTTTCTCCCGCAGGCGCCGCTATCGGTCTGCCTCTGGATGCGGGTCTGAAGAAGGCTTGCTTCGTGGACACCGTAGAGGGGCTGGACGAGTCTCCTTTGGCTTGCGCTTTCGCCCGCGCGCGCGGTACCGACCGTCTGTGCTCCTTCGGTGACTGGATCGCGCTCTCCGACGTGTGCGACGTGACCACCGCCAAGCTGATCCAGCGTGAGGTGTCCGACGGCGTCATCGCTCCCGGCTACGAGCCTGAGGCACTGGAGATTCTGAGATCCAAGCGCAAGGGTGCGTACAATATTGTGGAGATCGATCCGAACTACACTCCCGCTCCCATCGAGACTAAGGACGTGTTCGGCATCACCTTCGAGCAGGGCAGAAACGAGTTCAAGATCGGCGCGCACCTTTTGGAAAATATCGTTACCGCCAACAAGGATCTGCCCGAATCCGCAAAGCGCGATCTGATCGTTGCGTTGATCACGCTGAAGTACACGCAGTCCAATTCCGTTTGCTACGCCCTGAACGGTCAGGCGATCGGCGTAGGTGCGGGTCAGCAGAGCCGTATTCACTGCACCCGTCTGGCAGGCACCAAGGCGGACACTTGGCTGCTTCGTCAGCATCCCAAGACGCTCGATCTGCCCTTTATCCCCACCATGGGTCGCCCCGAGCGGGACAACGTCATCGACGGCTACATCAACGGCAACGAGGAGGACGTCTGCGCCGAAGGCAATTGGCAGAAGTACTTTACCACCCGTCCCGAGCCCCTGACTGCCGATGAAAAGCGCGCGTGGCTGGACGGCTTCCGCAGCGTTTCGCTGGCATCCGACGCCTTCTTCCCTTTTGCAGACAACATCCAGCGCGCTTACGCATCCGGCGTGAAGTACGTGGCACAGCCCGGTGGCTCCATCCGCGACGATCTGGTCATCGCTGAGTGCGACAAGAACGACATGGCAATGGCGTTCACCGGAATGCGCCTGTTCCATCATTAAGGATACGTTAGGGGACTTTTTTGTAAAAAAGTCCCCTAAGACCCCCAAAAAACTTTGATAAAGCCCGACGAATGCTCGTCGGGCATGGGTGGTTATATAGAACAATTAAAAAAACGCACATAGTTTTCTTCTATGCAGGAAAATACATAGAATTATTTGTCCAATCATTAAAAGTTTTTGAAGATTCCCAAGAGACTTTTTTCAAAAAGTTTCTTGGGCAGGGTGTGGGACAGCGTCCCACAAGGAGATAAAATCATGAAGCTTATGGTAGTAGGCGGTGGTGGCAGAGAGCACGCCATCATCAAGAAACTGAAAGAAAATCCCGCGGTGGAGGAGATCTTTGCCCTCCCCGGAAACGGCGGAATCGCGGCAGACGCCACCTGCGTTGCCATCGGCGCCAAGGAGATCGACGAAATCGTGGAATTTGCCGTGGCAAACGCCATCGACTATGCCGTAGTCGCTCCCGACGATCCGCTGGTGCTGGGCTGCGTAGACGCGCTGAACGCGGTGGGCATCCCTTGCTTTGGTCCTGAGGCAAAGGCGGCAATCATTGAGGGAAGCAAGGTCTTTTCCAAGGATCTGATGAAGAAATACGGCATTCCCACCGCGCAATATGAGGTCTTTACCGAGCTTTCGGCGGCACTGGCTTATCTGGAATCCGCTCCCATCCCCACCGTGGTCAAGGCCGACGGTCTTGCACTGGGCAAGGGCGTCATCATCGCCATGACCCGCGACGAGGCGAAGGACGCCGTTCGCTCCATGATGGAGGACAAGGTGTTCGGCGAGTCGGGCAGCCGCGTGGTCATCGAGGAATTCCTCACCGGTCCCGAGGTGTCGGTGCTCTCTTTCACAGACGGTAAGACCGTGGTGCCTATGGTCTCTTCCATGGATCACAAGCGCGCCCGCGACAACGACGAGGGTCTGAACACCGGCGGTATGGGTACCATCGCGCCCAACCCCTACTATACCGACGCGGTGGCGGCAGAGTGCATGGAGAAGATCTTCCTGCCCACCATCGCCGCCATGAACGCCGAAGGACGCACCTTCAAGGGTTGCCTCTACTTCGGTTTGATGATCACTCCGAATGGCCCCAAGGTTATCGAATACAACTGCCGTTTCGGCGATCCCGAGACCCAGGTGGTGCTTCCTCTCTTGAAGACCGATCTGCTCACCGTTATGCAGGCGGTTACCGAGGGACGTCTTGCCGAGGTCAACGTGGAGTTCGATACCGGTGCGGCCTGCTGTGTGGTGATGGCATCCGACGGTTACCCTCAAAAGTACGCATCGGGCTTTGAGATCAAACTCCCCGTCGAAACTACTGCCAATATCTACGTTGCCGGTGCCAAGATCACCGACGGCAAGCTGGTTACCGCAGGCGGACGCGTGCTGGGCGTTACCGAGACTGCTCCTACGCTGGAGGAGGCTATCGAGAAGGCTTACAATGCCGTGGAGACCGTCTCCTTCGACAATGCTTACTTTAGAAAAGACATCGGTCAGCGCGCACTTGCCGCCAAGCAGTAAACGGCTGAGAAAGGATTTTTTGAAATGGTTTATCGTATTTATGTAGAAAAGAAGAAAGAGCTTGCCAACGAAGCGAAGAGCCTGCTGTCCGAGATCAACGGACTGCTGCAGATCAGCTCGGTCACCGACGTGCGCTTCTTCAACCGTTACGACGTGGAGAACATCACTCCCGAGCTGTTTGATTATGCGGTGAAGACCGTCTTCTCCGAGCCTCAGCTGGATCTGACCTATACCGATCTGCCTTATTCGATGGGCGCGACCGTGGTGGCGACCGAATATCTCCCCGGTCAGTTCGACCAGCGAGCCGACTCTGCCGCCCAGTGCATTCAGATCATCTCCTGCGGCGACAGACCCACCGTTCGCACCGCGAAGGTGTACTATTTCTACGGCACTCCCACTGAGGCGGAGCTTGCGGCGATCAAGAAGCATATCATCAATCCCGTTGAAGCGAGAGAAGCGTCGCTGGAAACGGTGGAGACCCTGAAGACCGATTACGCCATCCCCACCGAGGTGGCAACCCTCGGCGGCTTTACGGGGCTGGATGAGGATGGGCTGAAGACCTTCCTCAAGGAGCAGGGGCTGGCAATGGATCTGGACGATCTGAAGTTCTGCCAAAGCTACTTCATCTCCGAGGATCGCGATCCCACCATTACCGAGATCAAGATGATCGACACCTACTGGTCGGATCACTGCCGTCATACCACCTTCCTGACCACTATCGACAACGTGACCTTCGAGGATGAGCTTCTGCAGAAGGCGTACGATCGCTATATTGCCGTCCGCGAAGAACTGGGGCGCACCAAGCCGCAGAATCTGATGGACATTGCCACCCTCGCCACCCGTTATCTCAAGGCGCAGGGCAAGCTCCCCAAGCTGGACGAGTCCGAGGAGATCAACGCCTGCACCGTCAAGATCAAGGTGAGCATCGAGGGCAAGGAGGAGGATTGGCTCCTGCTCTTCAAGAACGAGACTCACAACCATCCCACCGAGATCGAGCCCTTCGGCGGTGCCGCTACCTGTATTGGCGGCGCGATCCGTGACCCGCTGTCGGGCAGATCCTACGTTTACGCCGCCATGCGCGTCACCGGTGCGGCTGATCCCACCACTCCCGTGTCCGAGACCATCGCGGGCAAGCTGCCTCAGCGCACCATCGTACAGACTGCGGCGGCAGGCTACTCCTCTTACGGCAATCAGATCGGTCTGGCGACCGGTCAGGTAGACGAGCTGTACCACCCCGGCTACGTGGCAAAGCGTATGGAGATCGGCGCAGTGATTGCGGCAACTCCTGCCGATCACGTTCGCCGCGAGTGTCCGATCCCCGGCGACAAGATCATCCTGCTGGGTGGCAGAACCGGTCGCGACGGCTGTGGCGGTGCCACCGGCTCCTCCAAGTCTCACACCGTAGAGTCGCTGGAATCCTGCGGCGCAGAGGTGCAGAAGGGGAACGCGCCCGAGGAGCGCAAGCTCCAGCGTCTCTTCCGAAACGGCGAGGCATCCCGCCTCATCAAGCGTTGCAACGACTTTGGCGCAGGCGGCGTATCGGTCGCCATCGGCGAGATTGCAGACGGTCTGGTCATCGACCTCAACGCCGTGCCCAAGAAGTACGACGGTCTGGACGGCACCGAGCTGGCGATTTCGGAGTCCCAAGAGAGAATGGCGGTTGCCGTTGCTCCCGAGGATGTGGAACGCTTCATGGAGCTGGCGGCGGCGGAGAATCTGGAATCCACCGTGGTCGCCACCGTACAGGCCGAGCCTCGCCTCACCATGTACTGGAACGGCAAGGCGATCGTGGACATCTCCCGCGAATTTTTGAACTCCAACGGTGCGGAAAAGCACATTGATATTGCGCCCGCACCTGCATCCAACAAGGATTATTACTACGAATGCAGCCGTGACTTTGAGGCGGCTTACAATCAGCTTGTTACCGATCTCAACGTCTGCTCTAAGCGCGGTCTGTCCGAGCGGTTCGACTCCACTATCGGCGCGGGTACCGTCCTGATGCCCTTCGGCGGCAAGAATCAGCAGACTCCCATTCAGGCGATGGTACATAAGATCAGCCATCCCGAGAAAAATTCCGACACCGTTTCCTATATGGCGTGGGGCTACAATCCTTACATCGCCGAGAAGTCGCCCTATCATTCTGCTTATTTGGCGGTGGTGGAGTCGGTTTCCAAGCTGATCGCCACCGGCGCGAAGTTTGAGGACGTTTACCTGACCTTCCAGGAGTACATGGAAAAGCCCGGTCGCGATCCCAAGCGTTGGGGCAAGCCGCTGGCGGCTTTGCTGGGTGCATTCGACGCACAGCTGGATCTGGGCATCGCTTCCATCGGTGGCAAGGACTCCATGTCCGGCTCCTTCGAGAAGATCGACGTTCCCCCCACCCTCGTTTCCTTCGCAGTGACCACCGATCCGCTGTCCTCGGTCATCTCTAACGAGTTTAAGGGCGCGGGACACCGCGTGGCGTGGCTGAAGCCGATCTACAACGAAAACGGTCTGCCCACCAAGGAATCGCTCCTCTCCCTCTACGACCGCGTGACCGAACTGGTTCGCTCCGGCAAGGCGCTGGCGGTCTACACGCCCACCTACGGCGGCGTTGCCGAGGCGATCTTCAAGATGGCGATCGGTAACCGCATCGGCTTCAGATACGCCGACGGGCTGTCCATGCAGGACATCTTCTACTATTCCTACGGCTCCTTCGTGGTGGAGCTTGCCGACGGCGTGTCCGACGGTCTGACCCTCGGTTATACCACCGAGGAGGCGACTGTTGTAGGCAGCGCCAACTGGCCGAACAGCAAGGCACTCTCTCTGGACGCACTGCTTGCGGCTTACGAGAATAAGCTGGAGGACGTATATCCTTGCAACATTCAGCAGGGTGGCGACAAGAAGCTGATCTCCTACTCCTACGACGCTAAGTCTCGCGTTGCGCCCCAGATGAAGATTGCCCGTCCCCGTGTACTGATCCCCGCTTTCCCCGGCACCAACTGCGAGTTTGACACCGCCAAAGTGCTGGCGGCGGCAGGTGCCGATCCCGAGATCATCGTGATCAACAACCTCTCTCAGCAGGGAATTGCGCAGTCTGTGGAATATTTCGCAAAACGGGTGAAGGAATCTCAGATGATCTTCATCCCCGGCGGCTTCTCCGGCGGCGACGAGCCCGACGGCTCCGGTAAGTTCATCACCGCCTTCTTCCGCTCCGGTGCGGTCAAGGAAGCGGTCAACGAACTGCTGAAGACCCGCGAGGGTCTGATGGGCGGTATCTGCAACGGTTTCCAAGCCCTCATCAAGCTGGGGCTCGTGCCCTACGGCGAGATCGTGGATACCACCGAAAACGATCCGACCTTGACCTTCAACACCATCGGACGTCACCAGTCGCGGATCGTGCGCACTCGGATCGCTTCCAACAAGTCGCCTTGGTTTGCGAAGACCAAGGTGGGCGAGGTCTACAACGTGGCGATCTCTCACGGCGAGGGCAGATTCTACGCCGACGACGCGTTGATCGCCAAGCTGGCGGCAGAGGGGCAGATCCTGACCCAGTACGTGGACTTCGACGGCAAGCCCACCGCCGACATCGGCTTCAATCCCAACAACAGCGCCATGGCCATCGAGGGCATCACCTCCCCCGACGGTCGCGTATTCGGCAAGATGGGTCACACCGAGCGGTATAACGAGGGGCTGTATAAGAATGTGGAGGGCAATTATGATCCGCATATCTTTGAGGCGGCAGTAGAGTATTTTAAGTAATGAATTGCCGCTTTGCGGCATGAATTGAACCCGCTTCGCGTGTTCATGAATTGTTGCTTCGCAACATGATTTGCTACTCTGCAGACGGTAGTCTGCAGAGCAGCATTAAGGAAGTTTTTCGGCTGTGCCGAAAAACGTAATTCTCTATTCTTTTAGCCATCCTGCGTTATCGCAGGATGGCGCTATGAGGTTTTATTATGGCATTCGAATTTGTACGCAAGCTTCCGATTCCTATGGAGACGAAAGAAAAGTATCCGCTGACCATGGATGCGGTGGCTGCAAAAGAAAAACGTGACAACGAGGTAAAGGCGGTTTTTGAAGGAAAGTCCGACAAGCTTCTGCTGGTGATCGGTCCTTGCTCCGCTGACCGCGAGGATTCGGTGATGGACTACGTCTATCGCCTGAAAAAGGTGCAGGAGCAGGTTGCCGACAAGCTGATCCTGATCCCCCGTATTTATACCAACAAGCCCCGGACTACCGGCGACGGCTACAAGGGTATGGTGCATCAGCCCAATCCCGAAGGAAAGCCCGACATCTACCACGGCGTGCTGGCGATCCGTGAGTTGCACTCCCGCGTGCTCCGCGAGACAGGTCTGTCCTCTGCGGATGAGATGCTTTATCCCGACAACTATCAGTATTTGTCCGATCTGCTGTCCTATATTGCCATCGGTGCGCGCTCGGTGGAGAATCAGGAACACCGTCTGGTTTCCAGCGGTATCACCATTCCCGTGGGTATGAAGAACCCCACCGGCGGCGATCTGTCGGTCATGATGAACTCCATCACCGCCGCTCAGCACGCCCACACCTTCATTTACCGCGGCTGGGAGGTCAACACCACCGGTAACCCGTATGCTCACGCCATCCTGCGCGGATACGTGGACGCACAGGGACACTCTCTGCCCAACTACCACTATGAGGATCTGTGCAAGCTCTACGAGATGTACGCGGCAAAGAATCTGGAGAATATGGCGCTCGTTGTGGACGCCAACCACGCCAATTCCGGTAAGAAGCCGTTGGAGCAGGTGCGCATCTGCAAGGAAGTGCTCCACTCCTGCCGTCATAACGCCGACATCAAGAAAATGGTCAAGGGCTTTATGATCGAGAGCTATATCGAGGACGGCGCGCAGAAGATCGGCGAGGGCTGCTACGGCAAGTCCATCACCGACCCCTGCCTCGGCTGGGAAAAATCCGAAAAGTTGATTTTTGACATCGCGGATTTAATATAAAGTTCATATTCGTGTGTTATAATTGCATTCGTGAAAGTCTGCGTACGTGTAATGACGGCGCAAGAGCGATTATGACGCGCAGATTTTTGAGGGGACGGAGTACTGTCCCCTCAAAAGTGCGCATAGGGGCAGCCGCTTCGAAGTGCTGTCATCCCCCTCTTGGGGACAAATTTTGATTAGGAACGGTAAAATAATGAATCTGAAACTTCCCGAATCCTGCAAATTATCCAATGAATATATCACGCTGGGCGTGGACATTGGTTCTACCACCGCAAAGATCGTCGCTATCAAGGACGGTGAGGTGGTCTACGATACCTACGAACGGCACTTCTCCCAGGTGCGGCAGAAGACGCTGGAGATCGTCCGCCGTCTGGAGGGCATTATCGACCGCCCCGTGCGGCTTGCCATCTCCGGCTCTGCGGGTCTTGGTTTGGCACGCGTTTGCGATATTCCCTTCGTACAGGAGGTCTTTGCCACCGGTGAAACGGTTCGCAGATTAGAGCCTGATACCTCGGTGGTCATCGAGCTGGGCGGCGAAGACGCCAAAGTCATCTTTTTCAAGGGCGGTGCCGACGAACGAATGAACGGCACTTGTGCCGGCGGTACGGGCGCTTTCATCGATCAGATGGCAACTCTGATGAATCTCACCGACGACGAGATGGACGAGCTGTCGCTGCAGCATAAGCGGATCTATCCCATCGCCTCCCGTTGCGGCGTGTTCGCAAAATCCGACATCCAGCCTCTGCTCAATCAGGGCGCGTCTAAGGCGGATATTGCTGCCTCCATCTACGCCGCCGTGGTCAATCAGACCATCGCGGGTCTGGCGCAGGGCAGACGTATCGAGGGCAAGGTCATGTTCCTGGGCGGCCCTCTCTCCTTCAACAAGGGACTGCAGAACGCCTTCGTGGAAGCGCTGAAACTGTCCGAGGAGGACGCCGTCTTCCCTGAATACGCCCGTCTCGCCGTTGCCATCGGCGCGGCACTTTACGCCGACGGTCAGAACGTGTCCTTTACATACGACGATCTGATCGCCCGACTGGAGAACGCCACCAACGTGAAGGTGGAAAAGGCTCACCTGCCTCCTCTTTTCGAAAACGAGGCGGAGCTGGTTGCTTTCCGGGAACGTCACGCCAAAGCGTCCTCCCGCAAGATCGATCCCGCTACCTATGCCGGCGATGCTTATCTTGGCATCGACTGCGGCTCTACCACCACCAAGCTGGTGCTGATGGCGGAGGATTGCGGGATCCTGTACGAATATTACCACTCCAATCAGGGCAACCCCGTGGAGATCGTCCGCGAACAGCTTGCCGAGATCTACGATCTCTGCGGAGACCGCATCCGCATCGCAGGCTCTGCCGTCACCGGCTACGGGGAGGAGCTGATCCGTCACGCCTTCCACGTGGATCACGGTCTGGTAGAGACCATCGCGCATTTTACCGCCGCCAAGTATTACGATCCCAAGGTGGATTTCATCCTGGACATCGGCGGTCAGGACATCAAGTGCTTCAAGATCCGCGGTGGTGCCATCGACTCCATCATGCTCAACGAGGCTTGCTCCTCGGGCTGTGGCTCCTTCGTGGAGACCTTTGCCAAGTCCATGAACTACGAGATCGGCGAGTTCAGCAATTTCGGTCTGACAGCGAAAGCGCCCGTGGATCTGGGCTCCCGCTGTACGGTGTTCATGAACTCCTCGGTGAAGGAAGCGCAGAAGGACGGCGCGTCGGTGGAGGATATTTCTGCCGGTCTGTCCATGAGCGTGGTGAAGAACGCCATTTATAAAGTCATCCGTGCCTCCTCAGCCGAGGATCTGGGCGAGAACATCGTGGTGCAGGGCGGTACCTTCCTGAACGACGCGGTGCTCCGCTCCTTCGAGCTGGAGATCGGTCACAACGTCACCCGTCCCGCCATCGCGGGTCTGATGGGCGCTTACGGTGCCGCACTCTTTGCAAAACAGCAGAAAAAGGCGGAGTCTGAGCTGATCTCCCCCGAGGCACTGCAGAAATTTACCCATACCACCAAGGCAGTCACCTGCCACGCCTGCACCAACCATTGCCGTCTGACCATCAATACCTTCAGCGGCGGCGAGAAGTATATCTCGGGCAACAAGTGCGAAAAGGGTGCGGGTCTGAAGGTGGATGAGAGCCGTGCGCTCCCCAATCTCCACGCCTACAAGCGGGATAAGTTTGCCGCCATTGCGGGCAGTATGGAAGACAAGGGCGAGCGGATCACCATCGGTCTGCCGCTGGCGCTGGGAATGTACGAGCTGGCTCCCTTCTGGAAGACCATTTTCGAAAAACTCGGATTCCATGTGATCACCTCCGGCTTCGGTAACCGCAGACTCTACGCCAAGGGACAGTATTCCATCCCTTCGGATACCGCCTGCTATCCTGCCAAGCTGATGCACGGTCATATGGAGACCTTGGTAGAGAAGGGCGTAGACGCGATCTTCTATCCCTGCCTCTCTTATAATATGGATGAGAAGGTCGCTGACAACCACTACAACTGTCCCGTGGTTGCCTACTATTCCGAGCTGCTCTCCCATAATATGGATAGCATCAAGACGACGAAGTTCCTCTATCCTTATCTGAATATCAACTCCGACAAGGAGCTGTCCGCAGAGCTTTGCGAGGTTTTCAAAGACGAGATGGGGATCGAGTTCTCCAAAAAGCAGATGACCGCTGCCGTGGTGGCGGGTCGTGCCGCGTATACCGAGTGGATGGCAGATATTCGCCGCGAGGGAGAACGTGCCGTTGCCTTTGCGAGAGAGAACGGCTACAAGATCATGATCCTGGCGGGCAGACCCTACCACATCGATCCCGAGGTCGGTCACGGCATCGACAAGCTGGCTACCAATCTGGGCTTTGCGGTGGTCACCGAGGACAGCATTGACACGCTTCTGAAGCCCGCCGACGTGGACGTGCTCAACCAGTGGACCTATCACGCGCGGCTCTATGGCTGTGCCGAGTACGCCTGCTCTCATCCCGACGTGAATCTGGTGCAACTGGTCTCCTTCGGCTGCGGCCTGGATGCTATCACTACCGACGAGGTGCGCGCCATTTTGGAAGAGAAGGGAAAACTCTACACCCAGATCAAGATCGACGAGATCACCAATTTGGGTGCGGTCACCATCCGTCTGCGCTCTCTGCTGGGCGCGCTGGAGCAGGTGGAGCAACGTCCCGAACTGACTACGTCCAAGGAGGTGATCTGATGTCCGCGCGCGTTGAACGGGTCATTTTCACCGAAGAAATGAAGCGGGAATACACCATTCTGATTCCCACCATGCTGCCGATGCACTTCAAGATCATCCAGTCGATCTTCAACCACAATGGATACAAGACGGTGCTTCTTGAAAATATGGGCGACGAAGTGAAGCAGTGCGGGCTTCGCTACGTCCACAACGATACTTGCTATCCCGCACTGCTGGTCATCGGACAGTTTATCGACGCCCTGAACAGCGGGGCTTACGATCCCCACAAGGTGGCTCTGCTGATCACTCAGACCGGCGGCGGATGCCGTGCCTCCAATTATCTGTCCCTTCTGCGAAAAGCACTTGCCAAGGCGGGTTACGATTACATTCCCGTTCTGTCGCTGAACTTTTCGGGACTGGAAAAGAATCCCGGCTTCAAATTCACCTTGCCGATGATCTTCAAGGCGGTCAACGGTGTGCTGTTTGGAGATCTTCTGATGCTTCTGCACAATCAGGTGCGCTCCTACGAGAAGGTGCCCGGTACCTCTCAAGCGCTGTGCGATGCTTGGACGAAGAAGCTGGAAGGGATGATGGCACAAAAGCGAGTCTCTTACAAAAAAGTCAAGAAGACTTACGTGGAGATCCTGAAGGATTTTGATGCCATCGAACGCGGTCCCCGTAACAAGGTGCGAGTGGGCATCGTGGGCGAGATCTTCGTGAAATTCTCGCCGCTGGGCAACAACCATCTGGAGGATTTTTTGGTGTCCGAGAACGCCGAGGTGGTGCTCCCCGGTCTGATGGACTTTTTGCTGTACTGCGTCTATAACGGCATCGTGGATCACAAGCTTTACGGTACCGGTAAGCTGTACGCTACTGCCTGTCGCGTGATCGATAAGTACCTAGTGAAAAAGCAGAAGGATCTGATCAGAATCATCCGGGAAAACAGCTCTTTCTCCCCCATGACCCCCTTCGACCACACCCGTACCCTTACTAAGGGCTATATCGGTCTGGGGGCAAAGATGGGAGAGGGCTGGCTCCTGACCGCCGAGATGCTGGAGCTGATCGAGCAGGGCGTCAACAATATCGTCTGCACTCAGCCCTTCGGCTGTCTGCCCAACCATATCATGGGCAAGGGGATGATGAAGCCCATCAAGGAAAATCATCCCGGGGTGAACATCGTTGCCATCGACTACGACCCGGGCGCTACCAAGATCAATCAGGAAAACCGCATCAAGCTGATGCTTGCCAACGCAAACAGAGAGGTTTGATGCGAATCAGGTCACTTTTCGGTAAACCCGAAAAGTGACCGAATCGTCCCGTTTCTGACTGTATTCGGGAAAAGCACCGTGAATATGGAAAGAAGCGTTTGTATGTTATATCTGCAAACGAATTTATATCAAGGTCTGGTTGACCGATCAACATTTTGTGTATGGAGACAACTATGGATAAGATCAAACTCATCACCGATTCCGCCTCGGATATTACGATAGAGCAGGAACGGGAAAATGACATCACCGTATTGAATTACAGTTTCCTTTTGGACGAAAAGTCTTACGAGAGCCGCGTGGACGTGACGAACGAGGAGTTTTACCGCCTTTTGGAGAACTCCCCCTCGCTTCCTTCCACCTCGCAGATCACGGTCTTCCGCTTTACCGAGTTGTACGAGTCGGTTTGGGCGGAGGGGTATACCGACGCCGTCGTGACGCTGATCAACAAAGAGGCATCCGCTACCTTCGGCAACGCCGAGGCGGCACGGGAGCAGTTCTATGAGGCTCATCCCGAGTGCCGAGACAGCTTCCGCATCCGTCTGATTGACAGCCGTACCTATACTTTCGGCTACGGTTACGCCGTGCTGGCGGCTGCAGAGATGGTGAAAGCAGGGAAGTCTGCCGACGAAGTTGAGGCATTCATTCTCGATTGGCTGTCCCACGTGCTGATCTATTTCGCACCCTACACCCTCAAATATGCCAAAAAATCGGGACGGATCCCCGGTGCGGTTGCCGTAGTGGGAGAAGCGCTGGGCATCAAGCCGATCATGCGGATCTGCGATCATAAGATCGACAATAACGAAATGATCCGCGGCGAAAAGAAGTTGGTGCCCAAGATTGCCGAAAAGGTAATGAGCGAGATAGAGGTCGGCTCGCCGTATATCGTGCTGAACGGCAACAATCCTGCCGATGGCGATACCATGGAAAAGGCTATGACCGATGCACTGGGTTACGCGCCCGTTGCGCGCACCGAAATCGGAGCAATTATCTCATCTCATGCGGGTCCGAAGGTTGTTGGCGTGGTTTTTCGGTCGAAAAACGCAAATTATTGAAAATCTTAGACGTGAAAATGGCGATAGGACTTGACAAATCTGATTATGTGTGCTACAATGTCTCTGTGCGAATATTGATCTAAAGGAGAAAATAGATCCATGAAAGACGAGAAGACTCTAAACGAATCGTCCCCCGCTAAGATTGACGGTGCCACGTATGCCAGCATGATCGTGTCTGCCGCCAATTCTATCCACAATCAAAAAGAAGCAATCAACGAGCTGAACGTATTCCCCGTGCCTGACGGCGACACCGGCATCAACATGAGCATGACCATGTCTCCCGCGGCTGAGCTGGCGGATTACAGCGGCTCTATTTCCGAGTGCGCCGACAAGGTCGCCAGCAGCCTCCTGCGCGCTGCGCGCGGTAACTCGGGCGTTATCCTCTCCCTCTTCTTCCGCGGAATCGCCAAGGGATTTGCAGGAAAAGACTCCGTTGACTCCGTTGATATCCTGAAAGCCTTCGATATGGGCGTTGCCGAGGCGTATAAGGCCGTTCAGCATCCTACCGAGGGCACCATCCTTACCGTTATGCGTGCCAGCGTTGAGACTGCATTGGAAAAGGCTTCCAACAAAGACTACGAGGTTGACAATCTCTTCGACTACATGGTGGAGGTTGCCGAGCATACGCTGGAGGAGACTCCCGAGATGCTGCCCGTGCTCAAACAGGCAAACGTTGTGGACGCCGGCGGCGCAGGATTTGTTGCCATTCTGGAAGGTATGCGTGCCGCGCTGAAGCATCAGCCTGTAGAGGCTGTCGATAAGACCGACGTGCCCGCTACCGCAAAGAAGGCGAATTTTGCCGAATTTGAGACCTTTGACATCGAATTCCCTTACTGCACCGAGTGTATCGTCACCAAGAGCGAGGCTTATCAGGGGGATGGTAAGGTAGAAGAATTCCATCAGTTCGTGCTGAACGCCGGCAACAGTGCCGTGTTCGTGGAGGACACCGAGATCGTGAAGGTGCACGTACATACCAAGGATCCCGGCAGCGTGCTGTCTCAGGCGATCCGTTACGGTTCTTTGTACACCGTTAAGATCGAAAATATGCAGAATCAGCATACCGCTCTTATTGAAGAAGAAGCACCTGCGGCTCCCGTCGTTCGTGCGCCGGAGAAACAGTACGGCTTCGTGTCCGTGACCATGGGCGAGGGCATGAAGACCCTGTTTGCTGACTTGGGCGTTGATTCCTTCGTTTTGGGCGGTCAGACCATGAACCCCTCTGCGGAGCAGTTGATCGAAGCGGTCAACGCGACTCCCAGCGAGATCGTTTATCTGCTTCCCAACAACAGCAACATCTGCCTGGTTGCAGAGCAGGTTGCCAAGATCGTTGAAGATAAGAAAGTGATCGTGATTCCCTCGGTCAGCGTACCTCAGGGTATCGCGGCAATGATGAACTTCAGCCCCGATGAGACTCCCGAAGAGAATACCGCTAATATGATCGCGGCACTGTCCTCGGTCAAGACCCTGGACATTACCTTCGCCGCACGCGACTCGACGTTCGACGGTCAGGAGATCAAGGGCGGTCAGATCTTGGGTTTGGTCGAGCGAAAGGTCAAGTACGTTACCGACACCCGTGAAGAGTGTATGGATATGCTCATCGATCACATGGGCGACGCATCCTTCGTGACTCTGTTCTACGGCTCCGACGTGGATCCCGAGGACGCCGAGCGTATGGCAGATCATCTGCGCGAAAAGCTGGGCGATGACGTGGAAGTTGCCTCCGTATGCGGCGGTCAGCCTCTGTATTACTATGTGATCTCTGTTGAATAATGGAAATGAGCGCGGGACGCCGTCCTGTGCCCTGCAAAAGACTCCTTCCTCCAAGAAGGGGTCTTTTGTGTTTCTCGGAAAAATCGAGAAATCCCCCACAAACAATTGCAGGGAGCCGATTTTTTGTGGAGGATGTACAAATTGTAACAGATAATTTTGGATGATGCTACAGAGAAGATTGCGGACAAAGCGATTGACATTTAATGGGAAATATGCTATACTGTAATTGAAGAAATCTCACTTTGGAAAGGAATAAGTCCGATGGCAGATAAGGCTGTACGCTATTTGTTCTATCAACGCATCAATGAAAGGATACCATGATATGAAACATATCGCTTTGATTTTCCTGCTTATATTCAGCATCCTGTGTGCTACCGGATGCGATAGCACTCCCGGCGGCAATGTCACAACCTCTTCCGTAACTACTGCGGACGTGGAGCTTTCCGGTGACGAATATAATAAATTCGAATTTGTTTATCCGTCTCTCCAAAAATCAGTTACCGTTCAATCAAATAAAGCGGTTTCTGATGCATTCTCACAGCTGATGGACTATTATATCAAATACGATACACTGGTGATAACCGTCGATACGAATAGCACCTTTGCAGTTGAGAAGAAATTGGAGAATATCTCCTACGAAACTCTCCACAACTGGACTTCGCCTCTCGATTCTTATTATCTCGCAAAATTGGAAGTAAAGTACAACGATTTCGATGCGGATGATTGGTTAGCTCTTGCCGCCGATGACGAAATAATCTTTATATCGGTGACGATTCCGTATGTGTATGAATTCGTGGATGATTAATTTACTTTGCAATAAATGAAGGAATGCATCTGAAACACAGAATCTATGAACCATTATACATAACGTACAGTACTGAATAGTGTTTCTCCCCCTCCCCGCGCGGGAGGGGTGCTTTTTGCCGTTCCCCGAAAATTAACCGATGTAAACTCTGTAAAAATTCGTGAAAAGTCTTGATTTTCCCGTTTGAATATGATAGAATAATATGAATAATCATAGCATTTCCCAAGGAGCATATCCATGTCCACATATATCGAAAAAACCAAAGCCATGACTCTCCCGCTGCTTCCCCTGCGCGGAGCGGTGGCATTCCCCTCTATCCCCTTTGCCATCGAGGTCAACCGCCCCGAAGAGGTGGCGGCACTGGAGACCGCTAAAGAACACGGCGGTGCTATCTTCCTGCTGGCATTCAAGAGCCCCGATGACGACGAGGAGGTCTGCGAGCGTACCCTCTATCGGGTAGGCGTTATGGCAAAGATCGAAAAGTTCACCCGTCACGCAGGCGGTATTGTCCGCGCCAATCTGGATTGCCTCTGCCGCGGCGAGGTAGTCAGCATCTCCGACTCCCCCGTTTTGACCGCACGGGTGATCTGCAAGACCGTAAAGGTAGAGGCAGAAGCCGACGAGGAGCAAACGCTTCGCGCCGCCGTGCTGAAGAAGCTGGATCAGTTTATTGGTCAGATCCCCGAATTCAACAAAGACATTGAGAAAACCATCAAATCCGCCGACGATCCCGGGCAGCTTGCCGACTTCATTGCCGGTAGTCTGTTGCTCCGATTGGAGCACAAGCAGCAGATTTTGGACGAGTTCGATCCCATCGAACGCCTGCACTTGCTGTCCGAAATTCTCGACGATGAACTGCTTTTGCTGGCGGAGGAGATCAACATCCACAAAAAGACACGCGAACGGATGGAAGCCAATCAGCGGGATTACTACCTGCGCGAGCAGATGAAGGTCATCCAGTCCGAGCTGGGCGAGGGCGGGGAAGACGACGATATTGCCGAATACCTCTTCAAGATCTCCCGCATTAAGGAGATGCCCCAAGAGATCCGCGACAAGCTGGTGAAGGAGGTTCGGAAGCTGGAAAAACTGCCCTTCGCCTCCCCCGAGAGCAATGTGATCCGCGGCTATCTGGACACCTGTCTGGAGCTGCCCTTCGGCAAAAAGACCGCCGATCGCGCCGATGTTGCCGCCGCTCGCAAGATCCTTGATCGGGATCACGACGGTATGGAGAAGGTCAAGGAACGAATCCTTGAATATATTGCCGTCCGCGCCAGAACCGAGGGGATCCGCAATCAGATCCTCTGTCTGGTCGGTGCGCCCGGTGTGGGCAAGACCTCGGTGGCGTCCTCTATCGCTGCTGCGCTGAAGCGCAAGTTCGTGCGCGTTTCGCTGGGCGGTGTGCGGGATGAAGCCGACATCCGCGGTCACCGCAAGACCTACGTTGCCGCTATGCCAGGTCGGATCATCGACGCCATCGTGAAGGCAGAGTCGGAGAACCCTCTGATTTTGCTGGACGAGATCGACAAGCTGACCCGCGACGCTCACGGCGATCCCTCTGCCGCTCTGCTGGAGGTGCTGGATCCCGATCAGAACAAGAATTTCCGCGATCATTTCTTAGAGTTCCCCTGGGATCTCTCGGATTGCATCTTTATTGCCACCGCAAACACGCTGGACACCGTTCCGAAGCCTCTGCTGGACAGAATGGAGATCATTGAACTGCCCAGCTACTCCCGTTCGGAGAAGCTGTCCATTGCGAAAAATCATCTGTTCCCCAAGCAGCTTGCCCGTCATGGGCTTTCCAAGAAGCAGTTTAAGCTGTCCGACGACACGTTGCTGGAGGTCATCGACGGATACACCCGCGAGGCGGGCGTGCGTAATCTGGAGCGGGAGTTGGCATCCCTCTGTCGGAAGGCGGCGATGCGCCTTGCCGACGATCCCGATGCGACGTCGGTGAAGATCAACAAGAAAAATCTTGCAGAATTCTTGGGTCCCCGCAAGGTACTTGACGATAAGCTCCCCGAGACCGATACGGTGGGACTGGTGAACGGTCTTGCCTATACCGAGGCGGGCGGCGATCTTCTGCAGGTGGAGGCTCTGCCTCTTCCCGGCAGCGGAAAGCTGCAACTGACCGGTTCGTTGGGCAAGGTGATGACCGAGTCCGCCGAGATTGCGCGGAGCGTGGTGCGCGCCAGAGCTGAGCAATACGGTATCGACCCGGATTTCCATAAAAATACCGATCTGCACATCCATTTTCCCGAAGGTGCCATCCCCAAGGACGGTCCCTCTGCGGGCGTTACCATGGTGACGGTTATGATCTCCGCGCTGGCGGGCATTCCCGTGCGCCGTGACGTTGCGATGACCGGTGAGGTGAGCCTTCGAGGCAGAGTCATCGCCATCGGCGGACTGCGGGAAAAGTCTATGGCAGCCTACAAGGCGGGTGTGAAGACCGTGCTGGTGCCTGCCGACAACAGACCGGATTACGAAAAACTGGACGCTTTCCTGAAGGAGGGCATGGAATACGTTTTCTGCGACACCGTGGAGGACGTTTTGAAGGTCGCGCTGATCCGCTCTGCAGAGAAGACAGTATCAGCAGACGAGAAGTCCGTGACCGTCAGCGACGGGAAGCCGCTCCCTTTGCCGGTTGACCACAAACGAGGAGGCAGACGCCGTGAAAGTCAATATCACTAAGACCGATCTGAAGATCACCGCGGGCTTGCCCTCGCAGTTTCCTGCAGACCGTAAGCCTCAGATCGCCTTTTCGGGGCGATCTAACGTAGGCAAAAGCTCGCTGATGAACGCGCTGATCGGCAGAAAGAGTCTGGCGCGGGTCAGCTCCAGCCCCGGAAAGACCATCACGGTCAACTTCTATGAGGTGGATAACGCCTTCTATTTGGTGGATCTGCCCGGCTACGGTTATGCTCGCCGTACTGCATCGGAGCAGGCAAAATGGTCAAAACTGGTAGACGGATACTTCACCGAGGGCGGCGAGCGGGTCACTGCCGTGGCACAGCTCATCGATCTGAAGGTGGGCGCTACCAAGGATGATCTGATGATGCTGGACTTTCTGCGTCAGGCGGAGATCCCCTTCTTCGTGGTCGCCACCAAGGCGGATAAGCCCAACAAGACCGAGCGTGCCGCCATGCTGGAAAAGCTCCGTGCGCTCCCCGTCCTGGAGGGGATCACGATCCTGCCGTTTTCCGCCCAAAGCGGAGAGGGGAAGGACGCGGTCGTCGCCGAGATCATGAAGGCGCTGGGCTAACTTTCAAAAACATTATTTTTCTAAGTCTATTCTTTATATTCTTTATTTCCGAAGGAAACTAAATTATGCTTCACCCTCATTATTCCATCAATGACCTCGGTCATTTTACCATCGGTGGGGTCGATACCGTTACCCTTGCCGAGAAATACGGCACGCCGCTCTATGTGATCGACGAGGACGCCGTCCGCGCGCAGTGCCGACTGTATCAATCGGCTATGAAACGGTATTTCGGCGCGGACAGCACCATCCATTACGCTTCCAAGGCGCTCTCCTGCAAAGCGGTTTACCGCGTGATGCAAGAGGAGGGCGTGCGGGTGGATCTGGTCTCGCTCGGCGAACTGTATACCGCGAAGGTGGCAGGATTTGATCTGTCCAGAGCCTGCCTGCACGGCAACAACAAGACTGACCGTGAGATCGCGGACGCCATTGCCGACGGCATCGGTGAGTTTATGGTGGACTCCTTCGAGGAGCTGGAAGCCCTCGACCGTATCGCCGGTGAGATGGGTGTGATGCAACGCATCATGCTCCGTCTGACCCCCAACATCGACGCCCACACCCAAAAGGCGATCCTGACCGGTCAGCTGGACTCCAAGTTCGGCACGCCCATTGCCACGGGACAGGCGGAGCGGCTGGTGCGGCTGGCGCTTACAAAGAAAAATCTGATCCTTGAGGGCTTCCACAGCCACATCGGATCGCAGATCTTTGAATACGAGCCCTACATTGAGCAGGCGAAGGTCATGTTCGAATTTATGGCGGACATGAAGGCAAAGACCGATTACGAGGCGAAGAAAATCAACCTGGGCGGCGGCTTTGCCGTCCGCTATACCGACGATCAGCCTACGGTGGACATTGCGGGCAATATCGAAAAGATCGCCGCTGTGGTGGATCGGCTTTGCGCCTCCTATGGGCTGAGCCGTCCCGCCATCCTGATGGAGCCGGGACGCTCCATCGTGGCGGCGGCAGGCGTGACCCTCTACACCGTCGGTACGGTGAAGGAGATCGAGGGCGTGCGCACCTACGTTTCGGTGGACGGCGGTATGACCGACAATCCCCGCTACGCCCTCTATCAGTCTCGCTACGAGGTGTTGCTGGCAAACCACGCGGCGGAGAAGAAGGATTTGATCTGCACCGTTGCAGGGCGCTGCTGTGAATCGGGCGACCTGATCGGCGAGGGAATGGCACTGCAGACTCCCGTGCGCGGAGATATTTTGGCAGTTCTGGTGACCGGTGCCTACAACTATTCGATGGCGTCCAATTACAACCGCGTGCCCAGACCCGCGATGATCTTTGTTAAAGACGGGGAGGATCGCCTTGTGATCCGCCGTGAGACCTACGAGGATGTCTGCAAAAACGATATTTAAGTAAGGAAAATTTGATATGCTCTTAGATATGATTTTCGGAGGTGCGAGCTTTCAGGAGGTCATGATCCAGCTGATCATGACCATCCCCATCGTACTCATTGCCCTGACCTTTCACGAGGTAGCCCACGGTTGGGTCTCCTACAAAATGGGTGACCCTACCGCCTATAATTTGGGTCGGTTGACCCTCAATCCCGCCAAGCACCTGGATCCCTTGGGATCGCTTTGTATGCTGTTGTTCGGCGTAGGTTGGGCAAAACCCGTTCCGGTCAATTCCCGTTACTATAAGAAGCCTAAGCTGGGCATGGCGCTGACCGCGCTGGCAGGTCCCGTGACCAATATTTTGCTGGGATTTGCGGGACTTCTGCTGATGAATCTTGCCCTGTATCTGCCGCTCATTGAGGGGATGAACCTGCGCCTGTGGGCGATCATTGTGGATTTTCTCTACTATTTTGCGCTGATGAACGTCTATTTGGCAGTATTCAACCTCATTCCCATCCCTCCCTTTGACGGATCGAGGATCGCTTTCGTTTTTCTGCCCGATCGGATCTACTTCGGTGTTATGAAGTACGAACGGATCATTCAACTGGTGGTTTTGGTTGCACTGTGGTCTGACCTTTTGGATCGCCCGCTGGAGATCGTCGCCGACGCCGTTATTAACGGAATGGACTGGCTTATCAGTTGGATGCACGTCGGTATCGGACTGCTGTTTGGGTAACGCCGTGATGGAAAACGAAGAGCTGAGCTTTCACTTGGAGGTCTTCGACGGTCCGCTGGATCTTCTGCTGTCGTTGATCACCAAGAACAAGCTGAACATTTACGATATCCCCATTTCGCTGATCTTTACCCAGTATATGGAGTACATCGAGGCGATGCGGAAGATGGATATGGACGTGGCGGGCGAATTTTTGGAAATGGCGTCCCGTCTGATGCTGATCAAAAGTCGAATGCTCCTGCCTCGCGCCGCCGACGGCAAGGAAGAGGATCCCCGCAAGCCGCTGGTGGACGCACTGGTGGAATACCGCCGCGCCAAAGAGGCGGCAGGGCTTTTGTCCCCTCGCTACAGCCGTTACTCGGGGCGGTTTGTGAAGGAACCCGACGAGGTAGGCGTTGACCGCACCTTCACCGCCGATCACGACGCGACGCTTCTGATCCGTGCCTTCGAGCGGATCTTCGTCCGTCAAAAACAGGCGGAGGAGTCCCACACCGACGTGCCGAGACAGACGCTGGCGACTATTCTGACCAAGAAGATCGTGCCGGTGCCTGAAAAGGCGTTTACCATTCTGCGTTATTTGCGCCGCAAGGGAGAGACGCCCTTTGAAACGCTGCTGCTTGCCACCAACAGCGATCGCAGTCAGCTCATCACTTCGTTTTTGGCACTTTTATCGTTGATCAGAAACGGTCGGCTACTCGCCCGGGAGGACGAGAACGGCGAAATCTATCTCGCAATCGCACCGAGAAGTTTGAAGGACGAAGCGCCCGAGGCGGCGTCGGTGGACGAAGCATCCTAAAGGAATGACGAAATGAACGAACAGGAAAACACTCTGGGACAGACCCCCGAGACTACCGCTATTTTGGAAGCGGTGCTCTTTGCGGCGGGCTATCCCATCGAATACGAAAAACTCGCCGCCGTGGCGATGGTCTCTGAGACCGAGGTTCGCGAAGCGGCGTACGCTCTCCACCAAACGTACGAGGCGGCGGAGCGGGGCATCCAGGTGGTGCTCTACGAGAATAGCTGTCAGCTTTGCACTCGCGAGGGCTTTGAGGATTACATCCGAAATGCGCTGGGCATCCGTCAGAGCGGACGTCTGTCGGCGTCTGCGCTGGAGGTGCTTGCCATTATCGCCTACAATCAGCCGGTGACCAAGGCGGTCATCGAGCAGATCCGTGGGGTGGATTCCTCCTACGCGCTGGGCGTACTGACGGAGAAGTCGCTGATCGAGACTGTGGGACGGCTGGACGTCCCCGGCAAGCCCAATCTCTACGGAACGACTCCCGATTTTCTTCGGGTCTTCGGGCTGTCCTCGCTGGACGAGCTGCCCGCCATGAGCGATACTCCTCAGCAAACGTCCCTTCAGTTGGAGGGAATTTAGATCATTGCGATCGCGATGCAATCAAGCGAACGAAACGAACGTGTGAAACAGGAGGTGAATCGGTTTGAACGGATGGATCATATTCGGCTGTATTTTGCTGGCATTTTGGCTGATCGGCATGATCCGCGCCAGCGTCGAGGTGGAGTATAACACCGGCGTGCGGGTGGCGGTGAAGGTGCTGGGCATGACCTTCCGTATCACGCCGAAGGAAAAAAAGCCTCCTAAACTGTCGGATTTTACCCCGAAAAAGTACAGAAAACGCCTTGCCAAGGATGAAAAACTCCGTCTGAAGCAGGAAGCCAAGAAAGCCAAAAAGCAAGCCGAAAAGGAGCGAAAAAAGGCAGAAAAGAAGGCCGCCAAGGAAGCCGCCAAAAAGGGACTTCCGCCTCCCGAGTCGGGCAAACAGAAGAAAGAAAAGAAGAAAAAAGAACTGGCAGAGATCATGGAGCTGGTGCTGGTGGGACTGGATGCTCTCAAGGGGCTGTTCAAGTCCTTCGGCAAGCACTTTGAGATCGAGGCGGTGCGGCTGAAGATTGCCGTTGCAAGCGAGGACGCCGCCGCTACTGCTATCCTGTACGGCATCGTGGTGCAGTTCGTTACCTATCTTTGCCACGCGCTGGCGGCGATCACTAATTTCAAGGTGAAAAAGCCCGAGGAGATCGCGGTCACGGCTGACTTTTTGTCAGACAAGCTGACTATGGATCTGCACTTCGTCTTCCGTCTGCGGATATGGCACATTTTCGCTATGGCATTTGTCGCAGGCATCGGCGCCGTCAAACGGCTGCTGAAAAATATGACCGACGGCGGCGAGCCGTCTGCGGCGAAGATGGTCGCCGACCCAAAATCGAACGACTCGCCTGCGGGCTGAGTATCAATACGTAACTCAATTGGAGGATTACAAATATGAACGAAAGCAAGCTGAACAAGATCATTGATACGTCGCTGGGCAATATCAAGCAGATCATCGACGTGAATACCGTGGTGGGTGAGCCCATCACCACTGCCGGCGGAACGGTGATCATCCCCGTTTCCAAGGTCTCCTTGGGCTACGCCTCCGGCGGTGTAGACTACTACGGTAAGCACAATCCCGCGAATTCCGGTGATTCGTCCTTCGGTGGCGGCGGCGGAACCGGCGTGACTCTGAATCCCGTGGGCTTTTTAGTGACCAAGGCGGACGGCTCCACCGAGTTTATGCCCGTGACCACTACTCCCAACGTGGCTCCCGCACCCGATAAGGTGGATACCATCATCTCCTTTCTGGAGCGCTCCCCCGAGCTGCTGGCAAAGATCAAGGCGATGATCCCTCAGAAGAAGAAGGACGCGTCCGACGAGGAGAAAGCACCCGATTCGGTACCCGAGTCCGCTTCCGAAGCGGCTGAATAAGTCAGACGTGCGCATGTTCTAATCTCCCCTCCCTTTGCATAGGCTATGGCGAAGGGGGAGGAGTTTGTGCGCTTATTTCTGAAGATCTGCACCTGTTGTCTGGTGCTTTCCGTTCTGCTGGGCGGGGGGATCGGTGCGTTTGCCGCAGAGTGGGGATCGACCTCACTTTTGTCGGTTTCCGCCCGTTCTGCCGTTCTGATGGATCAATACGGACAGGTGCTGTATGCCAAAAATGCAGACGAGCGGTTGCCGATGGCGTCTACTACCAAGATCATGACCGCGCTGGTGACGCTGGAAGCGATGGAGGCGGGAGAGGTTCCCGAATCTGTGAAGATCCCCGCCGAGGCGGTTGGCGTGGAGGGCTCCTCTATCTACCTGGTCAAGGGCGAGGAGATGCGACTGACCACGCTCCTCTATGCGCTGATGCTGGAAAGTGCCAACGACGCGGCGGTCGCCATCGCCGTTGCCGTGGACGGCAGTGTGGAGAAATTTGCCGGGCGGATGAATCGCAAAGCCGTCGAGCTGGGGCTTGACGACACCCGGTTTGAAAATCCCCACGGTCTCGATCACGAGACGCATTACACCACCGCGCGGGATCTGGCGATGCTGACGGTGGTGGCGCTGGAGAATGAGACGTTTGCCGAGATCGTTTCCACGGTGCGCTACTCTGCGCCCGTGAACGCAGAGGGCGACAGCGTGCGGCTGTTCGTCAATCACAACCGCCTGCTTCGCGAGTACGAGGGGTGCATCGGTGTCAAGACCGGCTATACCAAACGCTGCGGGCGCTGTTTGGTCAGCGCGGCGCGGCGGGACGGTATCACGCTGGTTGCGGTGACGCTGAACGATCCCAACGATTGGCGGGATCATCGGGCGATGCTGGACTATGGATTTTCGATTTGCGCGCCCGTGACCGCTATAGTAGCGGGCGATCTGCGCTATACCGTTCCCGTGGTGGGCGGAACGAGCGCCTCCGTGATCTGTGACGGTTCCGACGGAGTGACGCTGACGCTTCCGGACGGATGCACTCCCGAAGTGCGCGTAGAATTGCCACGCTTTCTTTGGGGAGAAGTCCGAGCGGGCGACCTTGTCGGCAGGGCTGTGGTGACGGTCAACGGCAGGGAAGCGGCGTTCGTGCCGATCTGTGCCGGGTCCGACGTGACGGCTGCGGTCTATCCAAAGAGCATTTGGCAGAAGATCTGCGATTTCTTCGCCGCCATCGGTCGATGGTTGGCAGGATGGTTTGAATAAGAGAAAGAGCCCTTACAATCAGAATTTTATTGAAAGTTTTTGAAGATTGCTAAGAAACTTTTTCCAAAAGAAGTATCGTAGTTTGCCACTATGTGGCAAACTACGGCAATTCGGCTTTGCCGAATTGCTTTGATCGAGGGTATGGGGCAGCGTCCCAAATAGGATAGAATATATGGAAGAACTGAGAATACAAAAATACCTTGCTGACTGTGGGATCTGCTCCCGCCGTGCGGCTGAACGCGCCATTGAAGAGGGCGACGTTAAAATCAACGGTGTGAATGCCGAGATTGGACAGAAGATCCGTCCCGATCGGGACAAAGTGACCTATCGCGGCAGACCCGTGGTGAAAAAGCGGAACGCGCATCCCTGTTACGTGATGCTTCACAAGCCCGCGGGCTACGTCACTACCATGAGCGACGAAAAGGGGCGCAAAACGGTTGCGGAGTTGATTGCAGGCGTGGAACAGCGGGTCTATCCCGTGGGACGGCTGGATATGGATTCCGAGGGGTTGCTCCTCTTCACCAGCGACGGCGAGCTCGCCAACGCTCTGACTCATCCCCGCCACCATATCCCGAAGATCTACCACGTTCGCGTGGAGGGGCAGGTGAGCCGCGCGCAGCTGACCAAGTTGGGCGAGCCGATGGAGATCGACGGCTACAAGATTCAGCCTGTGGAATGTGCCATTGTGAAGCAGGACGAGAATGCTACCACTATTCAGATGGTCTTGTACGAAGGGCGTAATCGCCAGATCCGCAAAATGTGCGAGCAGGTGGAGCTTACCGTTCGCCGTTTGCGCCGCATCGCCATCGGTGAGCTGGAGCTGGATATTCCGCGTGGCAAGTGGCGGTATTTGAACAAGGAAGAAGCCGATTATCTGAAAGAGTCCGCAGGATTGCTTCAAAAAGATCGGTGAGCCGCCGACGCTTGGATCGGCTATGATTGTGCGGGTGACCGTTGCTATTGCTCGATGGTTTCCGACACCGGTGTCATCCCGTCGCGTCAGCGCATAGAAAAACGCCCAAAGGGCGCATAGAAAAACGCCCTTGAGGCGTTTTTCTGCATTATTCACAAATGTGTGATCGAATTTTTGTTGATTTTGACAACGGCAAATTTTGGTAAAACTATTGCAAATGATGGAAAATTGTGGTAGAATATGGATGTCAAATCAATCAGCAGGAGTGATGAAAAGAATGGAATCAAAGGTAAAGATCCTGATCGCGGACGAAAACGCGGATTTCGTGAATCAGTGCAAAACAAAACTCAATGCAATGGGGTACAGAGACATTTCGGTAGCGTCGGGCGGGGACGAGGTGCTCTCCCGAATCTCTGCGGAGCGTCCGGACGTGGTGCTTATCGATATTTGGCTGCCCAAGCTGGACTGCATCCAGGTCATGCGAGGCGTACGTTCGATGGGACTGGGTGAGGCGGCGCCCTCCTTTATCGTGCTGTCTATCGCCAACAATCAGAATATGTTCTACGAAGCCACCGAGGCGGGCGCGGAGTACTGTATGCTCAAGCCCTTGGACTACAACAGCCTGTCCGAGCGGATCATGCGGCTGATGGCCAAGCGGTCGGATAAGTTGATCGGCAGCAAAACGGCGGCACCTACCGTGGGAAGCGACTTGGAGTCGCAGGTGACTAAGGTGATCCATCAGATCGGCGTGCCCGCTCACATCAAGGGCTACCAGTATCTGCGGACGGCGATCCTCATGACCATCGAGGACAACGACGTGATCAACTCGGTGACCAAGATCCTTTATCCGTCGGTGGCAAAGCAGTATCAGACCACCTCGTCGCGCGTGGAGCGTGCCATCCGCCACGCTATCGAGGTTGCGTGGGACAGGGGCGACGTGGACACCCTCAACGCCTACTTCGGGTACACTATTCAGAACAGCAGAGGCAAGCCCACCAACAGCGAGTTTATTGCCATGATTGCTGACAATCTGCGGCTGTGCAATAAGTTTTCGTAACGGCACCAAGATTTTTTTGCGAAAAAGCATTGACAAAATGGAGTTGCTCTGCTATAATAGTAGAGCAATCTTCGGAAGCGTAGCTCAGCTGGTTAGAGCGCACGGTTCACATCCGTGAGGTCGCGGGTTCGAGCCCCTCCGTTTCCACCAACAAAAACAGAACTTTTGTCAACCGACAAAAGTTCTGTTTTTGTTTATCCAAGCCGCAGGCTTGGCATATCATCGCCGCACAACGTGCGGGGCATATCATCAGCCCCTACGGGGCTGTATCTCATCACGCACCAGCGTGCATTCCTCCTGCGGCTTGATGATGATATACAATACTTCGTGTTGATGATATGCAATGCTTCGCATTGATGATATACACGCCTTCGGCGTGATTAGGACTCGGGGATGCGAAATACTCTTGAATTAGTTTGTGAAATATAGTATAATACGCTTAAAGATGTGATATTATGGCAAAAAACTACTTGTTGATTTGTTCAGAACAGCTTGCAACCGATATAGAACTGCTTTGTCAAAATATAAAAGCCCCTTCAAATACTCTTTTTCAAATCCGTAAAAGTTCAAGTAGTGTTTACGCAAATATCCACGAGGCAAATTACGGACAGAGCAAAGCTGATATGCTTTCAAAGTTTGAAATAGCGCTCAAGGAATGTAGCGAAACAGAAGGCTGGTTACAGTTGTTATGTAATACAAATGGTATTGATGAAAAGGATTTCATCGTGCAAAGCACGATTTTACTGACCGTTTTGAGATTTTTTGATATAATGGGTGAAAGAGGTGCTCATTATGGTAGAAAACAAGCTTGCGGATATCCATGGCTACGCCTTGATTTGTTTATGAAAGTGTGATATAATATTTTTGCAAAAGGTGATGTATATAAACTATGTTGAGCAAACGCAGGTTCTAATTAACAAAACGATTATTGGCATAGCATATAATAAACCCATCGATAAATCTCAATTTGGAGGTTATGTTATGATTAAAAATTCAGTCGAAGAATTTATAAATACAACAGATGTAAAAAACGAATTAAGTGTAATGGCAGTTGTAATATGTAATAATAGAATTTTGTCAACAAATGAAATAATTTACGGTAAAGAAACTATTTCTTTACCAAAGGGACATAAAGAAGATAATGAATCTATAATCGAGACTGCCATACGAGAGTGTTTTGAAGAAACAAATATTGTTATTTCAGAAAAGCATTTGATTAAAGAATTAACACCATATTGCTATGAGTTTTTAACGCCATCTAATAAGTTGATTAGAAAGACGATTATTCCTTTTCTTTTTGAAGTTGATAATGAAGGAAATCCAATCCCCAAAGAAGCAAGAATGATTTCGGTTCAATGGATGAAGATTGAAGATTTTTTAGAAAACTGTTCTTACGAGAGCGTGAAAAAAATTGTTCAAAATGCTTTGCTTTAAAAGGATAAACAAAGGTGACGGACTGATTGCCAAAGATACATATTTTTACACAATGAAACAGAAGGATGGAACAAGTATTACGGTTACTCTTTATGCTTATGGTAAATATGCAGAAAAAGAAATTCTTGAAATGATGAAAGATCGTATTATTTAGAATTGTTGACCTTCTATCTGCGACAAGGCGGAAAAAACGACAGGCTTTTACCTGTCGATTTTTTTAACGAAATTTGCCCTGCAGGCAAGTGAAATGCCTGTGGGGGTGAGTGGATTTGTTTCATTCTGCAACAAAATACCCGTTTTCGGGATTTATGGATGGAAGGGATTGCAAACTCCTCCGAACTATGCTATAATAGGCATAGAATCATGAAAGGCGGTATCTATATGTCCGAGATAAAGTCCATCCTGACTGCCGTTTCCGAGGCGGAGGATGATTCCCTGAAAGTAAGACTTTGCGAATGTTTGAACAACTATCTGCAGTCCAATAAACCCGGCTCTGCTGATCGGGAGACATTGCTGGCATTCATTTTCGATGAACTCCGGGGGCTGATGCAAAAGATCCCCTCAGCGACCGATTACAGATCCAAGGACACCCTGATGGAGTACGAAAACCAGCTGATGGGGCTACTGATGAAGGCCTGTCCCGATCCCCGATCGCTGTCGCCCCAGCGGATGGAGACGGTAAACGGTATCGTAAATCTGGTGGAGAAGGAACGCTTCTTTGAAAACGCGGTAGACAAGCTCTTCGCGCAGGAGACCGTCTATCCCGCTTTCGTAGAGCAGCTGGTCAACACGCACAGACGGCTTGCCGACGAGTATCATAAGAGTCAGCTGTACGCGGGCATGATCCATTATGCCGGAAACGGCAAGCTGGCGGTACTTTCCGACGAATGCAAGGCGATCCTTGGTGATTACATTGCCTCCGAGGCGGCGCGTTATCTCGGAGCTGTACCTACCGAGCAGATGCTGGACAATCTGGAGCTGATGGCAGACGTTGCCAAGCACGTTCCTACCGACGCGCTGATCCAGCAGATGTATGCTATGTTGAAGTTGGGACGGGGGGAGATCGGTTATTTTGCCGTGGACAGCCTACTGTCGCTGGGCAGGGACGTCCCTGCGGACGTGATCGACTCGTTGGCAAATAATCTCACCTATGCCAATATGACGTACGATTCTCTGAGGCGGCACGGTAAGGAAGCCGCTTTCCCGTCGGAGCTTGCTACCGAGGAATATCTGGCGAAAAGCGATTTGGTTCACTGGCTTACTTATCCCACCGAGCTGGGCAAGGAGCCCAACCGGATCGAGTATCTGGGCAAGGTGAAATCGAAGGGCGAGAATTATCACGTCTTCCGCTACCAATCGGACAGCGACAATTTGGGCGACGAGCTGAAGGGCAAGTGGCTCATCGGATGGTCGGGGGATGAGGGCAGTACCTTCAGTCAGTTCGACGAGTACGCGCTGTACGAGCAGAAAACGCCCGAGAAGACGCTGAAGTATATCAAGAAAAAGCTGATCGGATAAAAAATCTCCGCAGACCGTACGTTCTGTTGCTTGTCGTCGGATGGGCGTTGGGGCGGCATCGGCAAAGTAAACCGAAGCGCTGACGGCGCAAAGGGGCGTGCCGTTGCTCGATTTCAAAATGACGCCGCACACGCGGCATTCGGAGGTATTATGGAAACCACGACCATGCGGGTGATCGCCCGCATTCACAGCGAATTTCCCACAAAATTCGGCATTCCCCGTCAGAGTGGGCTGATCGACTCCCTGCGGGCGACCATTGTGTTCGAACCCGAATTTCGCTCGCCCGAGGCTCTCCGTGGGATCGAAGGCTACACTCATCTTTGGCTGCTTTGGCAGTTTTCCGAATGCGTCGGCAAGGATTGGTCGCCTACCGTCCGTCCGCCCAGGTTGGGCGGTAACCGTCGGGTAGGCGTGTTTGCTACCCGTTCGCCCTACCGCCCCAATCCCATCGGGTTGTCCTCGGTGAAGCTGGAGGAGGTTCGCCTAAACACACCCGATGGACCCGTGCTGGTGGTGTCGGGCGCCGATCTGATGGACGGCACGCCGATCTACGACGTCAAGCCCTATCTTGCCTACGTGGACTCTCATCCCGATGCCACCGACGGCTTTGCGCTGGCACAGAAAGAGGGGGTACTGACGGTGGATTGCCCCGACGAGTTGCTTTCGCTTCTGCCCGAGGGCAGACGGCAGGCACTGCTGGACGTGCTCGCCCAAGACCCGCGGCCGCAGTATCAAAACGATCCCGAACGGGTATATCAGTTCGAGTTTGCGGGCGTTCACGTGGAGTTTTCGGTGGACGGGGACGTGCTTGCGGTGAAGAGGATAGAGAAGATATAACGAGAGATCCGATGCGGAGACATCTGACTGCAGTCTGTCCACGAAGAATAAATGCTGGATGTAGCTTCCTCTTCAATTGATAACAAACTTTTTCAATCTGCGTACAATCCCCCCGACCTTGGTCGGGGGAATCGTTTTTGTGCACAAAAAATTCAAGGCAATTTGTACAACCATCCGAAATTCTGTGAGCTGGGATTAAATGGTTGACAAATAGAAAAATGTTTGATACAATATAAATGAGCCTGAATTGGTTCAAAATACAATCATACGGAGGATATATTATGAAACACAAACACCCGAAAACAACCAAACGATGGATTGTTGCGCTTTCACTGCTGCTGATCCTGGCACTTACCCTTGTCGGATGCGCCTATCCTTCGGATACGGCGGCAAGCAGTGGCGAAAGCACCGAGGTAACGACTACCGAACCCGCCGTGACTACCGCTCCCGTCCCTCCTGCCGACGGCACCGACTTTACCGCTCTTTCTGAGGCGTTCAAAGCGGAAATTGAGCAGGCGTATGCAGAGACGTTGAACCTTCGCGAGTTTCCCGGATGGTACGCGGAGGGAGACGGAGTAGTCCACTATTATGGAACGTATAATAATTGCGTGATATTGTATCAAGAAACACTGACCGATTCATATGAATATAAAAAGGTAGGCGAGGAGCTGTTTTGCCACACGAGTGGGTTTAATATATTCACTTATCGAGGCGGTCAAATCGTTGATCTATCTGAAGCCTATGAAGATGGTTGGGTGGACGATGCCGCTATTTCCGAAATCGCGGAACAACACCAACTGATGTTGAAGAACTATTTTGGCGAACGCTACGATGATATATACGCTGACTTGATAGAATCGTATAACAATATGATGAATGATCTAATATAGGGGAATCAAGATGAAGAAGCTGCTTAGTGGATTGATATGTATAGTGATTTTGGTTAACTTGTTATTGAGTAACTGCACGGTAGGCAGCGCATACGCTGAGAATGATGCGCTAGTTGAAGAAGAGATAAACAATAATGCAATCTTAGAGAATGAGTTTGCAGATAATCGTGTGATGGTTGTAATGAGCAACGAAGCTAGTTTGCAGTTTAATCAATACGATGCAAATGATTTTAGTGAGATTGGCTGTAATCGCGTATCCAACTTGTCTACTGCTTCAGAAGCGAAAGTGAAAACGGCAAGTGAAAAAGTCAGCGGTGCATCCGAAAGCAAATCAATTAACCCTACAAGCGATATTGACATTACCAATTATAATCAAGTTTTATGTTTGGAATTAGAACATGCGGGAAAAGAAAATGTCCTACAAGTTATTCAAGAACTTCAGAAAAGAGATGATGTAATTTATGCGGGACCGGACTATGTAATTCAAACGTGCTCCATAACTCCAGATGATGAGTATTACGGCAATCAATGGGCTCCTGAGACAATCCAATTACCGCAGGCATGGGATATTACGACTGGTTCTTCTTCTGTTGTTGTCGGGGTATTAGATACTGGAATTGAAGGGACTCATCCTGATCTTGCCGGAAACATTGATGTTAGTTTATGTAGAGATTTTACGAGTGGTAATACAATTGCTGTCACGCCCACTGATCCGAAGGGACATGGTACTAAAGTAGCAGGTATAATCGGAGCACAAGGAAATAACGGAAGTGACATAAGCGGTGTTTGTTGGAACGTAACGCTGGTATCGTTGAGAATCCTTGATGAGCAAGGATTCGGATATTCATCCTATGCTGCAAGTGCAATCAACTATGCAGAATCACAAGGAATACCAATACTTAATTTGAGTGTTGGGTGGAAAGGAGATCATATAGCAAAATACTACGATTATGCATTAGATACTGTAATAGAAAACTATTCGGGCTTGCTTGTTTGCTCAGCAGGTAATAACGCGCAAAACAACGATAATATAGATCATTATCCAAGCAATTACGATTTACCGAACTTAATCGCTGTTGGTGCAAGCAATATGAGCGACAAAATGTACGATTCATCAAATTATGGAGTAAATACAGTAGATTTGTTTGCACCCGGCGAACAAATATATACGACTTTTACCAACCATGTATGTGCTAGATCTGACGGTACTTCCATGGCAGCTCCCTATGTTACCGGTGTAGCGGCGTTGCTTCTGTCTCTGCATCCCGATCTCACCCCTGCGGAATTGAAGCATATTATTTTGAACAGCGCAGAAGTCGTTATGGACGGATCGACGAATGTTTTCGGTAGTCTCTGCACCAGCGGCGGAAGGCTGAACGCATACAATGCAGTCACGCATCTGGCGGCACATTCCTTTACGACGAAAAATCAAGGTAACTCATCCGGTCATATCCGTACCTGTGGATGCGGCTATTCCTACACGGAGGGGCATAGATGGGTAATGTATCCAACGTACAGCCAGTGTAAGGTGTGCAATGCAATCGCAGATATGGTGGTACGCCCACAGATCCTGCCGCCCAAGGAAGATCTGTTTGATTTGGCTGCATAAACGCATAATTCCATTCCCCCGACCTTGGTCGGGGGAATTTTAGCGTTTGCGGCTTTGTAGGTGTATATCCTCCCTCGCACGGGGCAACAATGGGATAGAGACAATTCTACATTCGGGAGGATATTATGAAAACCTTTGATTATACCATTACCGATCCGCTGGGCATTCACGCCCGCCCCGCGGGGATGATCGCCGCTAAGGCGAAGGAGTTTTCCGCAGAGATCACCGTTGCTAAGGGTGACAAGACCGCCGACGGGCGGCGGCTCTTTGCCTTGATGGGGCTGTCTGCCAAAGAAGGGGACATCCTCACCGTCACCTGTAACGGCGAGGACGAGGCGGCGGCGGCGGATGCACTCCGCACTCTGCTGGAAGCAAATCTCTGAGGGGATGGATCTGCTGAAATGGAAGACAAAATGATCACCCTGCGGGGTAAGCCGGTGATGGAGGGCATTGCCATCGGCATCTTGCGCTTTTTGGAGGCGGGAGAGCCTGCCGCTGAGGACGGCGATCCCTACATCGGCTCTGCTGAGGCAATGAAACAACGCTTTTACGAGATCCGCGAGGCGGTTGCCGCCGAGTGCGAGGTACTTGCCGAGCGGGCACGGGTGGAGGTGGGACAGTCGGAGGCGGAGATCTTTGCCACCCACCGTCTGATGGTGCTGGACGGCGATCTGGAGGACGCCGTGATTGCAGGTATCGACGCGGGAAAGGGGCTTGCCGATGCCATCCGTGAAGCGGGAGAGGGACTTGCTGCCATGCTTGCCGCTATGGAGGACGAATATCTGCGCGCCCGCGCCGCCGATGCAAAGGACGTGTGCGCGCGCCTGATCGCCGCCTTGCGAGGGGAGAGAACGGGAGTATCCCGTTTGGACGTCCCCACGGTGCTGGCGGCGGTAGACGTTACGCCTGCCGAGCTGTTGCAATCCGACCGCACTCAGCTGATGGGCTTCTTCACCGCAGACGGCGCCACCGGATCCCATACCGCGATCCTGGCGCGCAGTCTCGCACTCCCTTCTGCCGTGGCGGTGGGGGAGCTTCCCGACCGATCGCTGGAGGGAGAAACAGTCATCGTGGACGGCTTCACGGGAGAGGTGATCGTTGCCCCCGACACCCGCACGCTGGCGCTCTACTGCGAAAAGCAGGCGGCGGCGCGTGCCGAGCGACAGCTCGAGGAGACCTTTCGCGGATTGCCCAACCGCACGCAGGACGGCTACGAGGTGCAGGTGGTCTGCAATATTGGGCGCGGCGAGGAAGCGGCGTCGGTTTTACAGAACGACGGCGGCGGTGTGGGGCTGTTTCGCAGTGAGTTTCTCTATTTGGAATCCCCCGATTTCCCCTCTGAGGAGACCCAATATCGGGTCTACCGCCGACTCTTGGAAGATATGGGCGGCAGACCGGTAGTGATCCGCACCATGGACGTGGGCGCCGACAAGCAGGTGGGCTATTTCGGCATTGGACGGGAGGAAAACCCCGCGCTCGGCTACCGCTCCATCCGCATTTGCATGGATCGACCCGAGATCCTTTGCACCCAACTTCGGGCGCTCTATCGGGCGTCGGTGTTCGGGAAGCTGTCGATCCTGATCCCCATGATCGTCTCCCCGTGGGAGCTGTGTTGGGTGCGGGAGAGGGCACAGGAAGTGCGGGACGAGCTGCGGGCAGAGGGGATCGCCTTTGATCCCGACGTGAAGCTGGGCATTATGATCGAGACCCCAGCGGCGGCGGCAATCTCCGACTTGCTGGCAAAGGATGCGGACTTTTTCTCTATCGGCACCAACGATCTGACCCAGTACGCGCTGGCGGTAGATCGGCAAAACCCGCGAATCGAGCGATTCTACGATTCCCACCATCCTGCCATCCTGCGGATGATTGCGACGGTGGTGGAAAACGCCCATCGGGAAGGGAAGCGGGTGAGCGTTTGCGGAGAGCTGGCGCGGGATACCTCACTGACCCCCTTCCTGTTAGCGGTGGGGGTAGACGGTCTTTCGGTGTCGCCGCCCTACGTGCTCCGTCTGAGACGAGCGATCCGCGAATGCGATCGGTCGAGGGTGGAGATCGGTGAGTTTTTGAAGAAATGAAGCAAATACGTGACCCCCGACGAAAATTCGTCGGGGGTCACGTGGCGTTGGATGAAATGATTGGAGAAAACCGATTTACTGTACCTTCAGATAATCGTCCGCTTCGGGGTAGCGGTCGCGAACTGCGGTGCGCAGGGGGGCTTTCAGCAGCAGAGTGGACTTTCCACCCTGCTCGCGGGGCTTGGAGGTTACGCCTGCAATATCGGACGCCGCAAATTCGTCCCACAGGGTAGTGAGGCTCTTGCCTGCGGCGGCGGTGCCTTCAAACATTGCCTGCCACGCCTCTCCGTCGGGCTCCCAGGCATCGTTGCCATAGGTCTTGGAGGTGACCGCCTTCTGGAGACGCTGCATAATGTCGATCTCCTGAGTGGAGTAGGTGTAGTCCAGCCAAGCGTAGAACCGAACCGATTTGTAGTAGGTGTTCTCGGTCTTGACGGTCTGGATCTCCCATACCATATCGTTGTAATAGCCGCCCTTGAAAGCGTACAGATAACGGCAGTAATCGGCGAAGCGCTCGATCATATAGGTGTCTTTACTGCCGTCGTCGTTGGTATGTGCGGGGCAGTAATTGCCATCCCAGCCGCTTTGGATGATGTGCGCCAGCTCGTGGGTCAGGCAATCGTAATCGGTGGGGTGATTCTTCAGCCACTGATCGTGGATGTGGATCTCATCTCCGCTGGCGCTGGCGATCTCGTAGCCGGAGTCCTCAAACTTGATGGTGACGGTGGTGGGAGTGTTCCTAACTGCGAAACGGGCGTACATCTGCGGATAGCAGTACCAGAACAACTTGGCGACGGTAGCAAGCTGCTCGGGAGTGGTGTGTCCTGCGGCGCCGGACAGGTTGACGTTCAGCGTAAAGGTTTCGCCGTTTATCTTGGCGCGCATACGGATCTGCTTCATTCGCTTTTCCACGGTGATGCGGACGCCGTCCACGACCTCGCACATATCGAAGATGCGCTCGATAGACTCGGTATCGTTGAAATCCAGCGCATCGGGATAGACCACGGGATCCAAATGCAGGTGCTCGTTGGGATCGGTAGTGACAACGGGAGCTTCGGTGGTGGCGGCGGTGGATTCGGCAGAGGTTTGCTCACTGCCGTTGGAAGAAGAGCATCCCGCCAATAGAGACGCAGTGAGTGTAGCGGATAGAAGGACGGAAACAAGAGAAGTTTTTTTCATTATTATATCCTTTCTATATTGAGACGGGAACCAATCCCGCTAACGTACGGTTCGGTCAATCGGCAAGCTGTACGGTCAGCTTGCGGCAGGCGGCGGCAAGCTCTTCGGGAGAGTCGCAGGGGAGTCCGGTCAGCGTACAGGCGGCGATCCCGGGAAGACTCAGCAGACGCCAGGCGTCGGTATAGGGGATGCGGCAGACGATGGCGGAAAGCCCCGGAAAGGCGGCAGTCAGCTCGGCAACGAGGGCTTCGCTCCCCCACAGATGGGGCGCGAACAGCCCTGCCGCAGGAAGTCCGTCTGACTTAGCGGTCAGCAGCTCGGAAGGGCTCGTGCATTGGGGAAGGTAGAGCGTTTCGTGCTCACGGCAAAGATCGGCGATTGCCTTGGAATGGCCGGGGGAGGTAACGTAACGCGCTCCGCTTCGGATGGCGGTACGGGCATCCTCCACGCAGATGATATCACCCGCGCCCAGTACCAAATCAGGAAAGAGGCGACTGCCGTTTTTGATCGCGTCGGGGGTGAAGGGAATCTCCATGGAAAATTCGGCGGCGAATATACCTCCGCTGCAAAGTGCGGCAAGCAGAGGAAGCGTTTGGTCGGGCTTATGGGGACGCAGGAGCGGAATCAGTCGGGTCTCTGTAATACGGGAGAGTGTTTCCATGGAACCTCCGAAGGGGATTGAATGCGGATGGAAGAAAGCGGGATCGTCTTTACCTTATTATATACGATCGTCGGGCGAATGTCAAGGGGCTGAAAGTTGAAAAAGTTTTCGGAAATGTTGCTTGGGGGCTTGCGAAATTTCGGTTTTTATGGTACAATAATGGTAGCTTGCCGACGGGACTGTCTGACTCCCGCCCTTTCTTTTTCGGCAACAACGCAATGACCCATTTCAAGAGGTACCTATTATGGAAACGATGACTAAAGAAGTCCTGCAACATAAATTCTCCGCCCTCAAGCGGTCGCTGTTCGACCGCCTGTACGAAAATCTCAACGACCGTCAGCGGGAGGCGGTATATACCGTTAACGATCCTCTGCTGGTATTGGCAGGTGCGGGCAGCGGTAAGACCACCGTGCTGGTACAGCGCATCGCTTTTATCATCCGCTACGGCAACGCCTACTACGAAAATCGCACCGGCATTACCGAGGCTGATCTTGCAGCGCTGGAAGAGGCGAAAACGCTTTCCAACGACGAGCTGGCAAAGTTCTTGGAAAAATACGCCGTGGATCCTTGTCCCGCCTGGGCGGTGCTGGCGATCACCTTCACCAACAAGGCGGCGGGCGAGATGAAGGAACGTCTGGAAAAAGTCGTAGGCTCCGACAAGGGAGCGGGCGATATTTGGGCGGGAACCTTCCATTCCACCTGCGTAAAGTTGCTCCGCAGATTCGGCGAGCAGGTGGGGCTGGAGCGATCTTTTACCATCTACGATACCGACGACAGTAAGAAGCTGATCTCCACTATTCTGAAGGAGCTGAACATCGACGAAAAGATCCTGCCCGCCAAGACGGTGCAGAATCAGATCAGCAAGGCAAAGGACAAGCTGATCACGCCCGAGGACTACCGCGCCACCGTAGGAAAGGATTTCCGCGCCGCGCAGATCGCCAAGGTCTACGAGACCTATCAGAAACGTCTGCTGGAATCGGACGCCGTGGATTTTGACGACATTATCGTCAAAACCGTGGAAATGCTCACGGTCAGCGAGGAGGCGCGCAGTTATTGCCAGCGTCGCTTCCGCTACGTCTGCGTGGACGAGTATCAGGACACCAACCACGCGCAGTTCGTACTGTCTACTCTCCTGTCGGGCGGCTACCGCAATCTGATGGTGGTGGGCGATGACGACCAATCTATCTATCGCTTCCGCGGTGCGACTATCGAAAATATCCTCAGCTTTGACAAGACCTTCCCCGACGCCAAGGTCATCAAGCTGGAGCAGAATTACCGTTCCACCGAGAAGATCCTGAAGGCGGCAAACGGCGTGATCTCCAACAATGTCGGCAGAAAGGGCAAGGAGCTCTGGACTGCCAAGGCGGGCGGCGATCCTATCCGTCTGCGCAAACTGAATACTCAAAATGACGAGGGCGTCTTCATTTCCGAAAAGATCCAGCAGATCTGCCGCAAAGAGGGCAAAAAGTTCAGCGATTTCGCCGTCCTCTACCGTATGAACGCCCAGTCCAACTCTATCGAGAAGGTCTTTGCCAAGAGCGGTATCCCCTACCGTGTCATCGGCGGCACCCGTTTCTACGAGCGCAAGGAGATCAAGGACGTGATGGCGTACCTGTGCCTCGTCCAAAATCCCAACGATAACGTGCGTCTTGACCGCATCATCAACGAGCCCAAGCGCAAGATCGGCACCACCACGCTGAACGCCATCGGCGAGATCGCGGCGGCAGAGGGAGTATCGAAGTTCGAGATCATCCGAAATGCCGAGCGCTATACGGCACTGTCCAAATCCGCTCCCAATCTGCGAATGTTCGCCGAGCTGATCCTGCAGTTACAGAAGATCGCCGCTGAAGAGCCGCTTCACGTCCTGTTTGAGCAGACCATCGAGCTGTCGGGCTACAAGCAGATGCTCATGGCGGCGGGTATTACCGAGCTGGATCGGATAGAGAACATTCAGGAGTTGATCTCTAACGCTATCGAGTATGAAAATTCCGTGGAAAGTGCAACGCTTGCGGGATTTTTGGAAGAGGTCGCGTTGGTCTCCGACGTGGACAACTACGATAAGGAAGCTGACGCAGTGGTTCTGATGACCATTCACAGCGCCAAGGGTCTGGAATTTCCGGTGGTCTTCATCGCGGGCTTTGAAAACGGTATTTTCCCCGGTATCCAGTCCATGACCGATCCGGCTGAATTGGAGGAGGAGCGCAGACTTGCGTACGTTGCCATCACCCGTGCGAAGGAACAGCTCTATCTGACCCACGCACGCGAGCGTATGCTCTTCGGGCGTACTCAGTACAATCCCGTTTCCCGCTTTGTAGAGGAGATCCCGGAGGAGCTGATCGAAACGGTCGCTGAACCGAAGAAGCAGAGTGACTTCAATGTTCCTACCTATATTAAAAAGCCGGCGAACGCGGTGAAGGAAGCAACTGTCTTTGATATGAAACCGAAGAAGGAGTCGGTGGCGGCGATCCTGCCCGGTACGCGAGTCGTTCACGCATCCTTCGGTAAAGGCGAGATTCTGTCTGCCCGTCCGATGGGCGGTGACGTGTTGTACGAGGTCGCCTTTGACTCGGTCGGCACCAAAAAGCTGATGGGTGCTTATGCAAAACTCAAAGTAGAGGAATAAACCGACGGTAAAGAGGTCGTCGCTCATTTGGAGCGGCGACCTTTTGTCGAATAGTGACAAAATCGACAACTGAGTTTTGTGCAAAGGGCACGATGCTTGTACAACCTGCCGAAGTGAAAAAAGTTTCAAAAAAGGTATTGACAAAGGGGAGGCGGTGTGGTATACTATCGAAGCGCTCGAGAGAGCGGGGTACAAGCGAGTCGGCGGACAAGCGGTTCAGAAAAAAGATCGAAAAAAAATCGAAAAAAGTTTTGAAAAACCACTTGACAAACGAAAAACGATGTGCTATAATAACAAAGCTGTCCAGCAGCAACGCTTCGCGTGGCTGCGGCAGATCTATGAAAACGATCTGCGACTCAATCACGGTTGGGAAGTGAGACAGCGAACTTGGTCCTTGAAAATTGAACAACAAGACGAATTTGTACTAAGCAAAAGATAAGAAATTATCTTGGTAAGAACAAAAACTCGTACAATTCCTTTTAAACAAGTAAAGTGAGAAAACACTAAAAAACGCTAAGACAAACTCATAAAATGAGATCTCGAGAGTAGCTTTTGTGAGCGACTCTGGAAATACAATTTATTGAGAGTTTGATCCTGGCTCAGGATGAACGCTG
>JAFTOC010000056.1 GCA_017451585.1 Clostridia bacterium | reverse complement strand
TTTAGGGGAAGGGGGACCGCGAAGCGGTGGATGAGGTCGTCCGACACCAATCATATCCATCCCCGTAAAACGGCTTGCCGTTTTGCTGATAAAAGTTCTTGAGGGGGTGTGGGGGAACTTCTTTCAAGAAGTTCCCCCACAAAAAACCATGTCCTACGAAATCCTTCTCGCGCCCATGGCGGGCGTGACCGATCACGCCTTTCGGGTGCTGTGTCATCGGATGGGGTGCGACCGCACCGTGTCCGAGATGATCTCCGCCAAGGCGATCCATTACAAAGACGAAAAGACCGCGACCCTCGCCCGCATTCGTGCAGATGAGGGTTCCGTCGTCTTGCAGATCTTCGGCGCGGAGCCCGAGATCATGGCGGAAGCCGCCGACCTGCTCACCCGCGGTGCATACCACGGCTGTCAGAGCGAAACCGCGCCCATGGGGATCGATATTAACATGGGCTGTCCCATGAAGAAGATCACCTCCAACGGCGAGGGCTCCGCACTCATGAAAAATCCTGCGCTCATCGAAAAAATCGTGCGATCGGTGAAGTCTGCCACGCCCCTCCCCGTCAGCGTCAAGCTTCGTGCAGGCTGGGATGATACCTCTGTCAACGCCGTGGAGTGCGCTCTTGCCGCCGAGGCGGGGGGCGCAGACCTCGTCGCCGTCCACGGACGCACCCGCGAACAGCTCTACCGTCCTCCCGTAGACCGCTCCGTTATCGCCGCCGTCAAACGGGCGGTGAAGGTGCCGGTCATCGCCAACGGCGGCATTGATTCGGCAACATCCGCCGCCGAAATGCTCGCCGAAACCGGTGCCGACGGCGTCATGATCGGGCAGGCTGCCGAGGGTAATCCCTGGCTCTTCGCCGAGCTTGCCGCCGCGCGGGACGGTAAGTCCTACACTCCCCCCACATGGGAGGAGCGGATGCTCCTCGCCATTGAGCATATCCATCTGCTGGTGGAGGACAAGGGCGAGTTCATCGGCATCCGTGAAGCCCGGCGCCACATGGGGCATCATTGCAAGGGTATGCCCGGTGCGACCGCCTACCGGGACGCCGTCTGCAAAGCCGAAACTGCGTCGGAAATGCTCCGGCTCACCGAGGAATTTATGCAGGGGCTGTGAAGCACTCATCTACGCCTCGGTGTAGCCCCTGTATCCCCTAACCACCTGTAGGGAACGGTCTTGACCGTTCCGATTGCGGGAGCAATCGAATCCCTCTGTTAGAAAACCACACATCTATCTTGCCTCCGTCTTCGACGAAGCGGAACGGTCAAGACCGTTCCCTACAAGGTTAAGATAATTTCCCGCAGTTAAGATAATTCCCCGCAAAATGACGCAGTCATTTTGCTTTTATAAAGTTTTTAGGAGGTTCGGAACCCTTTTTTCAAAAAGGGTTCCGAAAAAGAACCCATGAGATCATCCGGAATTTTAATGCACATTTCCACCCTGCCCGGTCGCTACGGTTGCGGCGCATTCGGCAAAGAAGCCTACGAATTCGTGGATTTCCTCGCCGACAGCGGATTCAAGATTTGGCAGACCCTGCCCTTCGGCGTGCCCGATCAGTACGGCTCGCCCTACAAATCCTACTCCGCCTTCGCGGGCAATCCCTACTTCATCGATCTGGACGCGCTGGCAAAAGACGGTCTGCTCACCGAAGAGGAGCTTCGCTCCGCCGAGCAGCAGACCCCCTATCTCTGCGAGTTCGAACGGCTTGCCGAGGAGCGTCTGCCGCTCCTGCGAAAGGCCGCCGCGCGGTTTGAAGATCGCCAAACCGCAGAAAAGCTGGTGAAAAAATATCCCCACCTGCAGGCGTACTGCCGCTTTATGGCACTGCGGACAGCCAATCCCGACCGTGCGTGGAGCGAGTTTACCGAGGAAGCCGACCCCGAGGAGATCTTTTTCCACACCTTCCTGCAATACACCTTCCTGACCCAGTGGCTGAAACTGAAGACCTACGCCAACGAAAAGGGCATCTCCATCATCGGCGACATCCCCATCTACGTGGACTACGACAGCGCCGACGTTTGGGAGAATCCCGCGCTCTTTCAGCTGGACTCCGACCTGCGCCCCGAGGCGGTGGCAGGCGTGCCCCCCGACTACTTCTCCCCCGACGGTCAGCTTTGGGGCAATCCCCTCTACAACTGGGACAAAATGAAGGAGGACGGCTATCGCTGGTGGCGCGACCGCATCCGCTGGCAGCTCACCCTATTCGACGGTATCCGCATCGACCATTTCCGCGCCTTCTCCGCCTATTTCTCCGTCCCTGCCGACGCCAAGACCGCCAAGGGCGGCCGCTGGATCAAGGGTCCCGGGCTCCCCTTCGTCAAGATCATTCGGAAGGAAGCGGGCGATAAGCTCATCATCGCCGAAGATCTGGGCGACATCGACGAGGACGTAGTGAACCTCCTCGCCGCCTCGGGACTGCCCGGAATGAAGGTGTTCCAGTTCGCATTCCTTGCCGAGGACAGCGTGCACAAGCCCCACTTCTACCCCCAAAACTGCGTCGCCTACTCGGGCACCCACGATAACAACACTCTGCTCGGCTACCTCTGGGAGCTGGACGACGACACCCGCCGTTATATGCTGGGCTACTGCGGACACCGAGGCGAGTGGCAATCGGGCTGTGACAGCATCCTGCGCACCCTGCTCCGCACCCCTGCCGAGCGGGTGATCTTCCCTATTCAGGATATCCTGGGCTACGGCGCCGACACAAGAATGAACACCCCCGGCGTAGCTACCGGCAACTGGGCGTATCGGGTGACGAGCGAACAGATTGACGGAATTGACCGCGGGTATTGGAAATGGCTGATGAGGTTGTATGGTAGGTGAAGAAGCAACCGACAAACCTTGAATTACAAAACATCCCCGACACAATAAGCGTCGGGGATGTTTTTCGTAAAAAAGTATCGTCAATTTATTCTTGCCGAATCAACGATTTGCTTCCAAAGGAATCAGCGAGTAATTTGAGCACTGCTTTAGTATCCGTGACATCAAATTCGTCGCCTCCGCTAACGCTCCAGCCGTCGGGAGCAACAAACGTGACCTGCTTCAGGTTCTCACAGTTTATAAACGCACGCGGACCGATATAGTTTACAGTAGAGGGGACGGTCACTTCCTGCAGGGCAGTATCCGAAAAAGAGTTTTCACCAATATACTTCACGCCCTCGGAAATCGTCAGCTTGGTCAGATAACTGCATTCGCTAAAGGCATAGTCCCCGACATGATTGACGCTTTCGGGAATCACCGCCGAATAGAGATCCGACCGTCCCGAAAATGCGTAGGAATCGATCCGTACGACACTACCGTCGTCGGGAATCACACTGCTATTGGAGCCGACCACCAAAATCTTATTGGCAGTTTTAATGATGCAATCACCGTCGCTGTGGTAGACCGTGTTGCCCTCCTCCACCGTCACATTGTCCAGCGAATTGCAGTAGCTGAATGCCGTCCGATCGATGTCGGTCACCCCTGCGGGAATGACAATGCTCTTCAGCGAGGTACACTTGGAAAAAGCGTATTCCTCAATAGTTTTCAGATTAGTGGGCAATTGGACAGATTCCAATTTTTCACACCCATTAAAAGCAAACGCTTGGATCGTGTCAACTCCATCCGGGATCACGATGCTCGTAATACCATCGCACCCGTTGAATGCATCTCCCAGATGCGTCAGCCGCGAAGGAAGGGTGACCGAGGTCAGCCCGGTATGTTGAAACGCCAGATCGTCAATTGTCGTGATACTGTCGGGGAGTCGAAGTTCCGTAAGGCTTTCACATTCGGCAAACGCATATAAACCGATAAAGTTTAACCCGTCAGGCAGTTCCAGCTTGGACAGCGAGCTACAGCCCGCAAAAGCCTTCTGACAGATATTCTTCAAGCCCTCGCGCAGAGTAACGGTCTCCAAAGCAGTACACTCATAAAACGCACGGTCGCTTAGCGTTTCCACACCGTAAGGCAGACTCACCTGCGTCAGCGACGTACATCCCTCAAACGCGCCGCTTTCAATCGTCTTCACTCCCTGTGCAATCTGTATGCTGGCAAGAGACGTGCAGCCGTTGAAAGCATCGGAAGAGATTTTCTCAACTGAAGAAGGGATCACTACGCCGGTAATGTTCTTGTTGCCGCGAAATGCATCCCGGTGAATCCGATTGACCGTATAATAGTCATAGGTTTCGGGGATGACGATCACTTTATCGGTGCAGGTACCAATACCCACCACCGCAATACCGGTAGTATTGATTTGTGTCTCATACTCCAATCCCTGACTGTAGCCGTGAGTGACCCAACTGTCCTGCGCCGGTTGCTCGGTCGTCGCAGTCGTGCCCGACTCTGTCTGATCCTCCTCGTTCCCCACGGCGGTATTTCCGCAGCCTGCAAAAAATGTGGTCAGCAGCAGAGCTGCCAGTCCTGTAGCGACCGTTTTGATGATAATTGTGATTCGAATAGTGCTCATATCTAAGCATCTCCTTTTTGAATGTAATTGTATTATAACACACAATTGCTTGATTGTCAACGGGCTTTTTGGAATCACTTTACTTTTTTATGAAATTTTTCGACTGCGTGCAAAGGAGAAACTTCATTGCCATTCTTGTCTACCCTTGACAACGGGCGAAAAAAAGATTAAAATAAAACCACAAAACACGGTGCGTTTTCACAAAAAAGCTGTCTATATAGGTGAAAGCGCTTTCCACCTTAACATTGCATGAAGTGCAATACTTCACTTTCAATTCCGAAGGTATTGAACACAAGGAGTGATTTCTATGGACGACCGTGCCATCATAGCCCTGTACAACGCCCGGGACGAGCGCGCCATCGCCGAGACCGCCGACAAGTACGGCGCGTACTGCATTGCCGTTGCCGAAAATATCCTCGAGAGCATCCGTGACTCCGAGGAGTGCGTCAACGACGCCTGGCTGCAGACCTGGAACTCCATCCCACCCGCAAATCCCAACAGCCTGCGGGCGTGGCTCTCCCGCATCACCCGCAACCTGGCGCTGAACCGTCTCGCCGCCCGATCCGCAGAGAAACGGCAAGGAGATAACTGCGCCGCCGCGCTGGAGGAGCTGTCCGAGTGCATCGCCGCTCCTGTCGATACCGAGAGCGAGGTGCTTCGCCGAGAGCAGACGGCGGCACTGGCAAAGTCGCTGAGCCGATTCTTGGGCACCCTCTCCCGGAAAGAACGGGACATCTTCCTCGGTCGCTACTACTTCCTCTACCCTGCCGCCGAGATCGCCCGCCGTCTGGGAATGCGGGAAAACTACGTTCGCAACATCCTCTCCCGCGTCCGCGGAAAGCTCCGTGACCATCTTCGAAAGGAGGAATTTGACCTATGACCGAGAAAGATTTGCTTACCGCCCTCTCCGACGTAGACGAGGGCTACATCGAGCACGCCGCCGCTTCGTTGGAGGGGAGCGGAAGAAAAAGGAAATCTTCCGTTTGGTGGAAGAGCGCACTCCTTGCCGCTTGCTTTGCCGTGATGCTCGGTGCGGCGATTCCCTTCGCATACAGAACCGGTTCCCACGGTACTACCACCTCACCGGAGCCCGTTGATCCTATGCAAAATTACGAGGAGATCTTCTTGACCGCTGATGATATTGGCTCCGTCTTTAATAATGAGTACGACGGTGCCACCAACCAGTACTCCACCACGTACACTCTCGATCCCCAGTATCTGCCGATTACCCCGCTATCCGAAAGCGAGTACTATCTGATCGGACATTGGGGAAGCGACGACGTACCACTGGATCCGAATGTAGCATGGGACTTTTTTTCCAAATGCATTGAAGCCTTTGCCAGCGCAACGGGAATATCTGCGAACCCATATGCACTCGAAGAAAATAACATATTACAACCCACATACGATGTAGAGACTGAGTTTGGAGATATGCTTAGATTCAGTGGATCTCAAACTACCATCTCTCATAATATCCATATCTATTATGACGATGATAAAAACGGATTACTGCTGAGCGGCGAACGGGTAGAAGTCTTCCAGACCCAAAGCGACCAGGAGATCATCGCATCCCTATCGAATATCCGTGAAAAACTCGGTAATATCTTCGGCGAGTCATATGCCGATACCAAAATCGTTCGGTACTACGACGGTTACAGTTCACACGGTGTGTCTTCTTTGAAGGTATATTTCTATAATGAAACCGATCATCCAATGAACTCTTTCACAAACTATCCAATTTCAAACTATATCTGTTTGACCTTCGACAACCGTTACCCTCCCGATGACGTTGTGGGAGTTAACAATAAACTGACCAAATTTAATATTCATTATTGCCAATTACGCAGTGAACTGTGCGAACCCATAGCGAAAGTCAAATCCATTTCGTTGACAGAAGCAGAACAACTCCTCTCCCAAGGCTACACCTTCGGCGGACATAGTTGCCCCCTCTGTATGGCAGAGCAAGAGGCGATTGACTTTGCGGATTACGATTACGTAACTATGCGCTATCAAGTTCAATCCTTGTCCGATTCCGATAGCGACGAGCCGCGAAAGGTCATCCCCTTCTACGTCTTCTATAAACAGATCGGAACATCCCAAAATGGCGATCTGATCTATGCTTACACCTACGTTCCCGCAGTAGAGGTATCGGGATTGGAGGAGTATTTCCAAAGTCAAACGCAAAATCACGCTGGCTGAGCCAGTTATATCACCGAATCAATACCAAACTCCTGTACGGACAGTTTCATCCATACAGGAGTTTGGCGTTATATTCACTTCCTCAGCCCCTTCGGATAATGGTTCTTCGCGACTCCTCCGCTGGCTTTGACGCCGCCGACCGACGCTCCGCAGACGCGCGCCACGCCCCAGCCGACAAAGTCGGCGGGGATGGTCTCGCCGTGGAGATAGACGGCGAGGGTGCGATCGTCAGGCGCAAGGTCGATGCGGTTTCGGAAGCAGTTGCCGTACGCCGAGAAGAACTGATGGTGAGGCACCAGCCGTCCCTTGACGACGCTGCCCAGGTTCACGCCTGCGGCGTACACGCCTTTTCCGGGAATAGGCAATCCGGGGTGGACGAAGACCATGCCGTTCCTGCTCCGCAGTTTGGGGAGCAGAGCCTTCGCCGCATCGGGGGTCAGCGACTCCTTCAAAAAGGCTTCTGCCGCCGTGCGCTCCTCTTTGGAAAGGGGCGACGAGCTGTCCTTGGGGAGAGCTTCATCCCCGCTATCCCCCCGCCGCAGGACGGCAAGGAACTGCCCTTCCCCGTCGAAGACGTGAGGGTAGAACCGTCGGCAGAGCTTCGAAGGCTCCTCGGTCAGCGTGAAGGGAGCGGGCGCAAAGCCCTCCGATTGGGGCAACGCGCCCGCGATGCCGGGAGCAGACGCCACAACGACCGCTTCGGCGGGTGCGGTCAGCGAAAAGTCCTCGTTTTCAGCCAGGAAGCGCGCCACCTGCCACTCGTTTTCCTCGGGGGCGAAGGTGCAGGTGGAGTAGATGAGCGTCCCGCCCGCCTTCACCATCTTGGCGGCGGCTCTGAGAATGCCATACTGCCGCTGGGCACAAAAGGCGGGCGACGACTCGCTCCACTCACCCACGGCGTCGGGATTTTTGCGGAACATCCCCTCGCCCGAGCAGGGCGCGTCCACGACCACGAGATCGAAGCACCCCTCGTAGAGCTCCGCCAGCGACGGTACGTCCATGGAAGTGACCACCGAACGGCGCACGCCCATCCGCTCCAAATTTCCGCAGAGGGTGGGCACGCGGGAGCGGGTGTATTCGTTGGACAGGAGCAGACCCTCCCCCGACAGCCGCGCGGCGATCTGGGTGGACTTTCCTCCCGGGCTGGCACAGAGATCTGCCACCCACCAATCGGGGCGGACGTCCACCGCCGCCACCGGTGCCATCGCCGCAGGCTCCTGCACGTAGATGGCGCCCGCGTGATGGAGCGGAGACGATCCGATGTGCTCGGCGGCGAAGGTGTAGCCGTCCTCGGCAAAGGGGATCGGAGTGAGCGCGCCCACTTCGTCGGCAAGCGCGGCGCGGACGGCATCGGCATCGCCCTTGAGGGGATTTACCCGCAGTCCCCGCACGGGTGCAGTCTCCAGCGACGCCGCAAATGCGTCGTACTCCGCACCCAGCATCGCCCGCATCCGTCTGGTGAATGAAATTGGTAGATTCATAAATCATATTGCAGAACCCTTCTTGAAAGAAGGGTTCCGCACCTCCCAAGAACTTTTTAGAAAGCGCGGAAAATACTTTCCGCGCTACTTTATTTCTTCACTCAAAAAAGAAACAGCCAAGGAGATGAGTAGGGCAGAACATGTCGCCCGTATGGGCGACGTTCGCGGGGAGAGAAGGAACTTCGGCGTTTGAGTGATGGTCGATAGTTGCGCATAGCGCAACTATTAGAGTTCGCCATAGGCGAACTCTGACTCTCTCCCCGATCAAATTCTGACCGAAGGGAAGAATTTTTCCTTAGACTTCTAACCCTTTTTCGACAATTCTCCCTCTATCGCCGCCCCTTGGTTATCTCTTCTCCACCAAAAAGAAGAACGGCGACGTAGGCGAGTTGACGATCTTCAGCTGGGACACACAGATCTGCTTGCGATCGTAGGCGGCAAACTTCTCGGTGATCAGCTGTCCCTCCAGCGCGCCCTCGGCGTGACCGGGATAGACCGCGATGAGCAAGCCACCTCCGGGGGAGAGCAACCGCACAGCCGCGTCGATGGCAAGCAGGGTGGTCTCGTGGAGGGTGGTGACCGTTTTGTCACTGCCCGGCAGGTAGCCCAGATTGAACATTCCCGCCGCGATGGGGCCTTCCACGAACTCCTCCACGCGGTGATGGGAGGCACAGATCAGCTCGTAATTATTCGGCGCGCCCTCTTTTTCCAACAGTCCGCGGGTGGAGACCAGCGCCGCCTCCTGAATGTCAAAGGCGTAGACCTTGCCGCTCTCGCCTACCCGTTTGGAAAGCCAAAGGGTGTCGTGTCCGTTGCCCATGGTGAAATCCACCACGGTGTCGCCCTCCTTGATGTGGGTGGCGATCATATCCTTTTCGGTCGTTCTCAGATCCAGCATGAAAATTTCCTCCGTGTAAATGCTTTCTCTATTGTAACACAAAGCGCATCGCTTGGCAAGTGGGTTTTTGAAAAATCCACGGATTAGCGTTTCCAACAGTGGCGGTGCGAACATATCGCATCAACCGTGACCTGTACGCGCCAACCAATACTCAGCAAAATCCGCACAAAAAGGCGGCAAAATTCTGCTCCCTGCCGCCTTATAGCACCTCAACCCATAGGATCGCATCCTATGCGTTACCGCTTCCATTCTTCTCCGCGATCGCGTCCATGATCCGAATTGCGTCCTCGAAGCGCGCGTCCTTGTCAGGACTGCCGAACACCCCGACGACATACCGCTTCCCCGCCACCTCGGCGAGGATGACCACATTGTAGTAACCGTCCAGCGAACCGGTTTTGCCGCAGATCACGCGGGGATCGTAAAACTCGCTGTCGGGATCGATCAGCAGATTGGTGTTCACCCAGGTGTTGGTGTGTCCGCTCGCGTAGATCACGTCCGCCCTCTCCATGCCGCCGAAGGTACAAAGCAGTTCGTTTTCAAAGGCGTGCTTTGCCACGATCGCCATATCCTCAACGCCGGAATAATGCTCGTCCCCAGCCAGCCCGTCGGGGACGGTGAAGTTTGAGGAGCAAAGCCCCAGCAAAACGGCGTATTCGTTCATCCCTTCCATAAACCGCTCCACCGCCTGCTTTCCCTCCAGCGAGGGATCCAGCTTCTTCCCCGCCGCCGCGGCAAGGACGTATGCCGCGTCGTTGCCCGAGGGGATCATCATCCCCTGCACCAGCATTTCAACGGTGAGCTCGTGATGGGCTTTGATATACGCCACCGACGAGCCATCCTGCACCAACTCCAGCTCGTCCCCGGGGGAGATCACCTCGTCGGGAGAGAGCAGAGTCAGCGCGTAGAGCGCCGTCAGCAGCTTGGTCACGGAGGCGGGCGAGATCAGGCGATCTGCTCCCCGAAGGGCGGCGTACTCCTCCGCAGCGTAATCGTAGATAAAGAACGCATCTGCTTCAACGCCCTCCACCGAAACGGGCGAAGCGGAAGTGGGGATATAGCCTACGTCTCCCTCCGCGTGTCGGACGGCGGAGCGTCCGCCGCAGGCGGACAAAAGGACGCAAAGGGTCAATAACAGCGACAGGAACGGGACGACGCCGCGATGGAAACGGTCGGACATAGAGTAAAGCTTCTCCTTGGAACAGTTTTCCTCCATTGTAGCACACGAAGTGCCCATCCGCAAGGACAATTTGTAAACGGAAACGAAAGATTTTATTAATTCGTTCCCATAACTTTCCGAATCCGCGCGATTCCGTTGCGTGCCGTCCCCATATATGCAAAGATCCGCCCGTTGGGAGACACTTCGTAAAGAAGCTGTCTCCCAATTTCTTTTTCGGAAAAAACTGACACTTTCAAATTGAAAGTGTCATAGTGGGTTACATACTTCGAAAAAGATATTACTTACCGAAAAAATATAGTGTGTTCTTTTCGGCGGGTGGAGTGATATTGCAAACTATCGTTTGCAGTGATATTTTTGCCCAAGGGCAAAAGTGATATTGAAACCTAGCGGTTTCAGTGATATTATATTCGCCTTTAAAACTGTCCGAAGGACAATATCACTATGCGTAGCATAATATCACTGCGAAGCAATATCACTCGCCGCAAGGCGAATATAACTGAGGCACACTTCCTTACGGAGTGTGCCTCTTGGGGCGGATCTTTCAAAATTACTTTATCCCAGCGAAACGTCGCGGGTCAGCCACAGGTTGAAGTGGAGCTGCTGGCTATCGTTGGCGTAGGCGGCGGGGATCAGGGGCTCGTAGTCGCGGATCACCTCGCGGTATTCCATCTCTGCAGTGCCGCCGTTTACAGTAACGGTGCAGTTGGAGTGAATGGTGAAGATGAAATCCTTCTCGATCTCGTAGGTGTTCTGCGTCGTACCGTCGTCCACGGTAATGGAGGTGGCACTTCCCTCTCCGAAGACCAGATAAACGGTGGAATCGGCGACAGTCTTGTTCACGGTCAGCACGTTGCCCTCAAAGGTGGAGAGGATGGTGTGCTCCACGCTCTGCGTCTTGCCCTCGCCAACATAATATTCGCCTGCATACTCCATCTCGGGTGCGTAGTCCTTCAGTGCAGAGTAGGCGTTCAGGTCGTAAATGCGATACTCGGTATCGCCGTTCTCGTCCACAACGTAGACCAGTGCGTCGTCATAGGGGAGCTTGGCAATGTTCTGCTTGCCCTGGAGGTTGACCGAAGCGTTGGGCTTTGCAAGGCTCACGCACAGGAAGACGATCAGCGCAACGCCCAGGATATGGCAGGCACCCTCAGCCGCAGGAACGGCGGCATCTTTCTTGCGGATCACGCGGATCAGCGAGCGCACCGACAGATACTTGCACAGCGGTGCGATGCAGACGGCAATATCAAAGATCGCCAGCGCAAAGACCAGACCGTACACGTACGCCATGGTCAGTCCCAGCGCGGAGGTGGCAAGGAAGATAATGGGCACGATGATGGGGAAATAGAGAGCAGTCACCAGCAGCTCCAGATGGTATTTCGCAAAGTCGGTCTTCTTCAGCAGGATGATCGCCAGTTCGTTTGCCATCAGCAAAAGCCCGCTGAGCATGAACAGATAGCCGGCATCGGGGAGTACGAAGGACAGGACGATGCCCAAAATACCGTGCAGGTACGCAAAGGCGCGAGTGACATCGCGTCCCTCGATCTTCAGCCACTTGCAGGCAAAATGGACGGTCAGCGCGGTGATCGCAATGGTCAACAGTCCGATCCCTACCACGATGGGAATGTTGGAGTAGGTGATGGTGCCTACCATGTGGATGTCGATGGTGCCGAAGAGGACGGCGATGTATTGGAAGAGGTAGTAGCAAACGAACGCCGCGACGGCGGACAGGAGCAGACCCGCCACGATGGTCACAAATCCCAGCGCGGTCTTCTTCAGATGCTTCTTGTGATTCACCACCGACAGCACGATATTGGCAATCAACAGAAGAATGCCCAACACCGCCAGCACGGTGGAAACAGTGTGGTCGTAGACCACGGTGGTCAGGTTCAGATAGGAGAAGAAGATCGCAGACTCGTCCGCGTCGTAGAGGCGGTCGAGGTCGTAAGAGGACAGACGGTCGATGAGTCCGTCCACGATCTGCGCCTGCTGGGAGGTGTAGGTCTTGCCCACGTTCTCAAAGCTGTCGTTCTGGGTGTGGTAATTCTCACCGCCGGTGATGTTCGCCATGTTCACGCCCTGATAGACTTCCTTGAAATTGGTGAAGTCGGTGTAGTTGGGCATCATATCGTAGACCATAGTGGCGATGGAGCAGGTGAAGATGTTCTCGTTTACTTCGGAGAACAGCTTAACGGTGTTGTAATTGTTCTTGCCGGTCTCGAACATGATCAGCGTACCCGACGTGCCGCGGGACTCCAGATTCGTACCGAACTTGATGCGATCAACGATATTGTTAAATCCCTTGAACTCCTCCATAAAGGCGGTAGAGCCGTAGAGACCGTACTCCTCGCCGTTAACGAAGCAGAAGACCAGATCGTTTTGCAGGGTGTAGCCCGCCTCGATCTTGTCGGTGTAATAGCGGATGGCTTCCAGCATCACCGCGCAGGCGACGCCGTCGTCCGATGCGCCGGGACCCATGGGAACCGAGTCCACGTGACCCATGAACATGACGGCATCGCCGGTGGGGTTAGTGTTAGCGGGGATGTGGACGATAATGTTTTGCAGATACCAGTTCTGATACTCGGTATCCTCTGCCACGTAGTCCTGACGGACGTAAGCGGGCGCGGCGGTGGTGTCCTCATTCACCAGACCGTAGCCCTCCAGCGTAGCGGCGATGTAGTTCAGCATTGCGGCGTTCGCCTCGGTATGGGCAATGGAACGAGGGCCATTCTCAGTAAACTTGTCCAGATGGGTTTGGATATTATCCTGACTGAAGTTGGTCTCCTTCACGGTCTCCTCGGTGTCTGCTACCGAGATCACGAAAAAGAGGCACAAAACGATCGCAAGTGCGATATTCACGATTTTTTGCAAAAGCTTCATAATTCCTCCAAACGGTTTGATAGGGGGGGATGCGCTCTGAATATTATACACCATATTTGTTGCTTTGTCAACAATGAAATATACGTTTATCGTTGGCTACCGATGGCATTTATTTATTTTGGTATTTTTTTCCATTTTCTATTGACATTGCTCGATGATTGTGCTATACTATTTTTACCATTCAAGGAATTTATTGTTATTTTATCTGACAAAGAGAGGAAAGAAGATGAAGTATACTTATCGCGTTCGGGAGGATCGCATAACGGATGAGGAGGGAGTGTGGCATACGGTCTACGGCATCGAAGTGCTGACCGAAACGGGGGAACCGCTGTCCGAATACGCAATCTCCGACCTGTTTTGCAGTCGGGAGCAGGCAGAGGAGCTGGCATCGCTCTGCACCAAGCTGGAGCTGGATCCGATCCATCTGACCGCCGTCGCAGAAGATGCGCTGGTGTGATCTGCTCCGTTTGAGTAGCCTGCTCGTTGTCTGCAAAAGCGACAGAAGCAATAAGCAGCCGAGAGGCACTTTCCTCTCGGTTGCTTTACTCTATCTTGACCGTTATCATTTTTCTCCTTATCAATGGTCACGATCAAATCGGCAATTTGCAAGCTTTGCTAAATCAGTTTGATTCACTCGATACGTTCCGCTTTGTCTGCCGGAACCTTGTTTCGAATGCTATAGTAATACCATCACCCGCGCACCTGACAACTTGGACACATACTTCGACACGGAAGCAGGCATTCAACTTGTCGGGTTTCTCTTCTGCCAATCCGATGAGATCGGGAAGATCCGAAGATCCCCCCGACTCACGGTTTGAGATTACGGGCAGGTTTTGTATTCGGTAAGTTCGATTACTTCAGACGTACCGTTACGATATACCGTAACAGTAAATTCTGCTTTGTAGTACTGACCGCTGATACCGGTGAAGTGAACTTCGAAATCCAATGCTCCGTCATCGACTGCATCGGTATCACCGGTTACGTAAACCCAATCAGAACCGACCTGACGGTATATGTCAATTTCGCACTCAATTCTGCTGGTTCCGATTTTTCCGGTAACACCAATATAAGCATGATCACCGGCGGAACTCTCAACATTGATGCCATACACAATCGAACCGGTATTGCTCCAACGAGGCTCTACCGCATACGCTGCAGTACCGAAACAGAATGTAAAGAGAATTGCCGACAGCATTAATACAACCAGTTTTTTCATTGTCCCTCTCCTTTCCTATGAGCTACCCTCTATATCAAATCAAATGCACAAAATCTTGCACGATTTTTCAAAAAAATATTGAAAATGCAAAATTTGTCGAACTGCATAAATTTTGCATCGCTTTTGTACAACAAAACAAGGGAAACGCCGCCATGCGTTTCCCTTGTGCATTGTTTATTTCACGGCAACGCTGGAAGCCATACGAATCAATTCGTCATAAGTCTCAAAGTAACCGTAGATATTGTAAGTATACTGACTATCCTGCCAGTAAAGATTGTAAATATTTTCTTCGTTTTCATATGTAAACAAAACCGCATTCAATCCGTTAACCGTGAGTTCAGTAGCAGTCCCTGTTTCACCGTCTCCTAATATGGAAGAATCTATAACAGATTGACGATAGATGATCTCCATTACTTCGTTTTCGTTGTAATAGCTTAATCTATAAGTACTATTCTCCAAACTACTCCGAGTCGTGTACCCCATCGGCATATAGCCGGGCACATTCACTACTTCGATCGACGTGGGCAACGTCACGGCAGACGTGTCGGGCGCGTCCTCGGGTTCGGTGATATTGGATGGTTCGGTCGGATCGGCGGTCGTATAATCCGGATCGTCATTGGGTACGAACTCGACCTTCACCGAATCATCGTTCCATTCCAGCATCACCTTCCAGATCGCATCGCGAACCGTGGGGATCATCATGCACGCCGCCAGCGCGAGCGTTGCCAGAAGCATACAGGCAACCAAGATGCTCCGGATCACTTTCCGTGCCTTTAACCACGCTTCCCGATGCTCCTCTTTACGGATCATTCGAAGGATCTTTCGGCGGGTCTGCAGGCTGAGTCCCGTATCCATTGTCGTGGTAAGAAATTCGGCAGTTGTATCTTTCATATATTCAGCCGATGCCAGCATCAATACCGCATCGAGCTTGTCGCAAGGATAAGTATTCATTTGGATATCTCCTTTCAAAAAAGCGGAGTGCTTACGCACTCATCACATATTAGTCGAGTTATCAGAAAGAAGCTTGTGTAAATTATTCTTCGCTCGATGCACTTTCGAATCAATATTGTTTCGATTCACGCCCATAATTACGGCTATTTCATCATTTCGGAAATTGTAATGGTATTTGAGCGCGATAACCGTTTGCTGATCTTCCGGCAGCGTTTTGATCAGATCTGCTACGTGTCTGATATATTCGTTATCCAACACGATCTGTTCAACGTCTGCCGACCGATCAATAAGCGCTCGCGGAGTTCCTTCATCGTCGTCATCGGTATAGTATATGGAAGACGTTTCTTTTTTACTTCTATTGGACAATTGCTTATATCGATTGAGCGCACTGCGTTTGGCAAAAACATATACCAATCCGGGAAGCTTCTCCTTTTCCACCGATTGAAACAGTTTGACCTGTAAAATGATTCTTAAAAATGTATCTGACACAGCCGCTTCCGCATTATGATGATTTTTCAGAACCTTATAACACGTTTCATACACGTTCCGGTTGTAGTCTTCAAACAATTCAGAGAGAAACGAGCGCTCCTCCTCATCCTCTATCATCATAATCATTGATAAGATCATGTACTTTTTCTCACTCCTTCACAAAGGTTCAATTAAAGTTATCCCGATTTTCAAATAACTCCAGCCTTACCTTCATTTTCAACAAATTTAATACACACAAATGGGGCATTGGAATTATAACATATTTCGGCTAAAAAATCAACCTTTCTCACGATTTCGTTAGAAAATCTTTTTTGTACGTACACAAAAATCTCGCATACCGTTATTAGGTATGCGAGATTTATCAACTTCCTCACGGAGAGTATTCTGAGACGGAGATGTTTTTTATTATGACGCAGCTCACTCCACCGTGACGCTTTTGGCGAGATTTCTCGGCTTATCTACGTCAAGCCCCTTGGCACAGCTGACGTAGTAAGCCAGCAGTTGGAGCGGAAGCACCGTCAGCGAGGCGGAGAAGAGGGGATCGGTTTTGGGAACGTAGACGGTAAACTGTCCCACGTCCTCCATGGCGTAATTGCCGTAGGAGGTGACGCCCATCACGTAAGCGCCGCGGGAGGCGACCTCCTGCAGATTGCTCACCGTTTTTTCAAACAGCGCGGGCTGCGTGGCGATGCCCACCACCAGCGTGCCTTCCTCGATCAGCGAAATGGTGCCGTGCTTGAGCTCGCCGGCGGCGTAGGATTCGGAGTGAATATAGGAGATCTCCTTCAGCTTCAGACTGCCCTCCATGCCCACGCCGTTGTCGATGCCGCGTCCGATGAAGAAGGTGTCGCGGGTGTTGGAGAATTTGCTGGCGAACCATTGGATGCGCTCTTTATCCTCCAAAATCTTCTCCATTTTAGAGGGAAGCGTTTGGAGCTCTGCCGTCAATTCGGCAATCCGTTCGGGCGACGCCGTACCGCGCAGAGCGGCGATCCGCAGAGCCAGGAGATAGAATGCGGTCAGCTGGGTGGAATACGCCTTGGTGGTCGCCACGGCGATCTCGGGACCCGCCCAGGTGTAGAGGACGTAGTCCGCCTCTCTGGCGATGGAGGAACCCACCACGTTGACGATGGCGATGACCGGAATACCCCGTGCCTTGGCAAGGCGGAGCGCCGCCAGGGAGTCGGCGGTCTCGCCCGATTGGCTGACGATCACCAGCGCGGAGCCGTCCACTAAAACGGGATCGCGGTAGCGGAATTCGGAGGCGATCTCCACCTCCACCGGCAGACGGCAGAGCGACTCGATCACGTAGCGTCCTACCACGCCCGTGTGGTAAGCCGATCCGCAGGCGGCGACGTAAAGACGGGTGAGATTCTTCAGCAGCTCGTCGGGGATGCCCGCGTCGGACAGATCCACCGCGCCGTCGATGATACGGGGGGAGATGGTGTCCTGCACCGCCTTGGGTTGTTCGTGGATCTCCTTCATCATGAAGTGTTGCCAGCCGCCCTTTTCGGCAGCCGCCGCATCCCAACTGATGTGATGGAGCTCCTTCTCGATGGATTCGCCGTCGATGTTAAAGAAGCGGGCGCCCGAACGGGTGAGCAGAGCAACCTCAAAGGGCTCGATATAATACACGTCACGGGTATATTGCAGGATCGCAGGAACGTCGGAGGCGATGAAGCATTCCTGCTCGCCGGGGTGTCCCGCACTCTCGCGGGTGCCTACCACCAACGGGCTATCCTTGCGGATGGCGTACAGCTCGTCGGGACGGTCGGCAAAGAGGATACCCAGCGCGTAGGAGCCCACCGCGCGGAGCATGACCTCCTTGATGGCGGTAAGGGGATCGCCGGTGTAATAGGCGTCCAAGAGCTGTGCTACCACCTCGGTGTCGGTCTGGGAGCGGAAAACGTAGCCCCGCTTCTCCAACATTTCCTTCAGCTCACGGTAGTTTTCGATGATGCCGTTGTGCACCACAACCACCCGTCGGTCACCGCCGATATGGGGGTGCGCGTTGACGGCGGAGGGCTCGCCGTGGGTCGCCCAACGGGTGTGACCGATGCCGCATCTTCCGTGGAGGGCGCGCCCTTCGTCGATCATATCCGACAGATTAGACAGCCGTCCCTTGGCTTTCACCACCTCGATCAGGGTGCTGCCGTCGTTGACCGCCACACCCGCCGAGTCGTAACCTCTGTATTCCAGCTTGGAAAGTCCCGACAGCAGAATGGGCGCTGCCTGCTCTTCTCCGATATATCCGACGATTCCGCACATAGTGTTATTCTCCTTTAGTGAATAGATTGATCGCTGACGGGGTCAGCGAGTTCGAAGCGGGCGGATATGCAGCAGCTATATTGCAACTGCCCCGCCCATTTTGGGGGATTGGTTCGCTCCGAGAGATGGCATACGATAAATGTTGGCACTCACCCGGTAGGGGAGGGGCTTGCTCCTCCCGCCCCGTACGGTCTGCACAGAGGTGACGGTCGGTGGGAATTGTTTGAAACGCGGGCTCCCTCAGTCGCCTGCGGCGACAGCTCCCTCCCGGAGGGAGCCTTGGTTTGTTCGCACCAAGCGCACCCGGTAGGGGAGGGGGTGCTCCTCCCGCCCGTGCGGTCTGCACCAAGGTGACGGTCGGTGGGAATTGTTTGAAACGCGGGCTCCCTCAGTCGCCTGCGGCGACAGCTCCCTCCCGGAGGGAGCCTT
>JAFTOC010000055.1 GCA_017451585.1 Clostridia bacterium | reverse complement strand
TGCCACCAACCTGGTCTCCGGCATCGCCAACGCCTACCTGGACAGCACCCCCATCGTCGCCATCACCGGTAACGTGGGCAGAAGCCTCATCGGCCGCGACTCCTTCCAGGAGGTTGACATCAAGGGCATCACGATGCCCATCACCAAGCACAACTTCCAGGTGCAATCCACCGAAGAGCTGGCTGACGTAGTCCGCAAGGCGTTCCAAATTGCCCGCAGCGGCAGACCCGGTCCCGTGTTGATCGACATCCCCAAGGATATTCAGATCGCCACCGCCGAGTACACCCCCGCCGCTCCCCTGCCCTCGGACAAAGCTCCCTACGCCTTTGAGACCGACATCAATCAGGCGATCAAGATGATCTCCGAGTCCAAGAAGCCCTACGTTTACTGCGGCGGCGGCATCATCAACGCGGCGGCAGGCCGGGAGATCGCCGCGCTGGCGGACGCCATCGGCGCTCCCATCGGCTTCTCCATGATGGGTCTGTCAGCAGTCCCCACCACTCACCCCCGTGCGCTGGGCATGGTGGGTATGCACGGTCACTACGCCGCTACCAAGGCGATGTACGAGTCCGATCTGATCCTGGCGCTGGGCATCCGCTTCTCCGACCGCGCCACCGGCGACAAGTCGAAGTTCGCCACCGGCGCGAAGATCATCCACATCGACATCGACAACGCTGAGCTGAACAAGAACATCTCCTGCCATCTTGGCATCAACGCCGACGTGAAGGAGACCGTCTCCCGCATTTTGGAAGGGCTTGCTCCCACGGCACATCCCGAATGGGCAGAGCAGGTGGCTTCCTTCCGCAAGTATGAGGAAGAGAACCTCTATCTCGGCAAAGGCGAGTTGACTCCCTATCAGATCATCGACGCCGTGATGGAGCACACCGCACCCGAAATGCCCATCGCCACCGACGTGGGTCAGCATCAGATGTGGGCGGCGCAACGCTGCAAGCTGGAAGCCCCCCGCACCTTCGTTTCCTCCGGCGGTCTGGGTACCATGGGCTACGGTATGGGTGCCGCCATCGGCGCCTGTGTGGCAACCGGCAAGCGCACCGTCCTCTTCACCGGTGACGGCAGCTTCGGTATGAACCTGAACGAAATGGCAACCGCCGTTTCTCAGAATCTGCCCTTGGTGGTGATGCTGATGAACAACGGCGTGCTGGGCATGGTTCGGCAGTGGCAGACCCTCTTCTTCGGTCAGCGCTACTCGCAGACCACCCTGGATCGCAAGACCGACTTCGTAGCGCTGGCAAAAGCCTTCGGCGCGGAGGGCTACTCGGTTACCAACAAGGACGAGCTGGACGCGGCGCTGGATGCGGCGTTTGCCGCAGACGGTCCCGTTCTGCTGGACTGTCGAATCGATCAGGACGAGATGGTCATGCCCATGATCCCGCCCAACGGCAGTATCACCGACATTCTGGTCAATCTGAAGAACTGATCGGGAGAAAGGAGAATACCCATGAAAAAATACATCGTAGGAATGCTGGTAGCCAACGAAGCCGGCGTTCTGACCCGCATCTCGGGTCTCTTCGGCAGACGCGGCTTCAATATCGAGTCCCTGACCGTCGGTGAGACCGAGGACCCCGCCCTCTCCCGTATGACCGTCACCTTTACCGGCGACGAATACACCCGTGATCAGGTGATCCGTCAAGCGACCAAGTGCGTGGACGTGCAGTACATCAAGGAACTTCCCTTGGAAAAGTGCATCTCCCGGGAGCTGGTGATGCTGAAGGTTGCCACCGACGACGCCGATATGCGCAAGGACGTTATGGACGCCATCGCCGCCTTCAAGGCAAAGCAGATCGACTACTCCTCCCGCTCCGTCGTGGTGGAGCTGACCGGCGAGTCCGCCAAGATCGACTCCTTCATCGAGCTGATGAAGCCCTACGGCATCTTAGAGCTTTGCCGTACCGGTACGGTCGCTATGGACAGAGGTACCACCTGCCTCAAAAACGCGTAAAACCCACCCCGAGATCTTGAGGGAATACCCAAGCCTTCCCCTTCAGGGGAAGGTGTCACGGCGTAGCCGTGACGGATGAGGTCTTCCGATACGGACGATCCGCACCAAGGTGACGGTCGGTGCGTCCCGTTCGATGCCGCCTTCGGCGGCACGGAACGGAACGCTTCGCTATTCCGTCGCTACGCTCCTTACAAGACCGTTCCCTACAAGGAATTGCGTTGTTCGCATCGTCTTTGTGGGGGTCGGCCTCCGGGGCTGTCCGCTTCAAACGGGCTGTGCCAACGAGACGGGCGATTCGTGAATCGTCCCTACAAGTTTTGAAAAACCTCCCCCTAAGATCCCTCGGTTCGTTTTATATAAAAATCTATCATTTCATAATTTAAGGAGATTTGAAAATTATGGCAGCAGTAATGTATTACGAAAAAGATTGTGACCTTTCCCTTCTGGACGGCAAGACCGTCGCAGTGGTCGGCTACGGCTCTCAGGGTCACGCACACGCACAGAACCTCCGCGACAGCGGCGTGAAGGTCATCATCGGTCTGTACGAGGGCTCCAAGTCCGCAGTCCGCGCAAAGGCTGACGGCTTCGAGGTCTACAACACCGAGGACGCAGTGAAGAAGGCTGATATCGTCATGATCCTGGTCAACGACGAAAAGCAGGCTGCTCTCTACAAGAGCTGCATCGCTCCCAATCTGCGCGACGGCATGACCCTCTGCTTCGCACACGGCTTCAACATCCACTTCAAGCAGATCGTAGTTCCCTCCACCATCAACGTCATCATGATCGCCCCCAAGGGTCCCGGTCACACCGTTCGTTCCCAGTACACCAAGGGTCAGGGTGTTCCCTGCCTGGTTGCCGTTGAGCAGAACGCTACCGGCAACGCCCACGACCTCGCGCTGGCTTACGCCCTGGGCATCGGCGGCGCACGCGCAGGCGTTCTGGACACCACCTTCCGTGAAGAGACCGAGACCGACCTGTTCGGCGAGCAGGCAGTTCTCTGCGGCGGCGTAACCGCCCTGATGCAGGCAGGCTTCGAGACTCTGGTCGAGGCAGGCTACAAGCCCGAGAACGCATACTTTGAGTGCATCCACGAGATGAAGCTGATCGTTGACCTGATCTTCGAGAAGGGCTTTGCAGGTATGCGCTACTCTGTATCCGACACCGCTGAGTACGGCGACTACGTCACCGGTCCTCGCATCATCACCGAGGAGACCAAGAAGGAGATGAAGCGCGTTCTGACCGAGATCCAGAACGGCACCTTCGCCCGCAATTGGATCCTTGAAAACCAGGCAAACCGTCCCTTCTTCAACGCTACCCGTAAGCTCAACGCTGAGATCCAGCTGGAGCAGGTCGGCGCAGACCTCCGTTCCAAGATGAACTGGGGCACCAAGGAAGAGATCATCAAGGAAGAGGTTTAACCAAGGGCTCTGCAAGAACCCCGCCTATGCAATTCGGCTTCGCCGAATTGCCGTAGTTGCCTCATCATGAGGCAACTACTCCCCTCTCCGTCGCTACGCGACACCTCCCCCGGAGGGGGAGGCTCACGCAAAACTCTCCGCAAACGCAAGGCTCTCCCTCCGGGAGAGCTCCCGCGTAGCGGGTGAGAGGGTTCCTTCAAATCCTCCGACAAAGGAGAAAGCTCCGTTTTCTCTTTTCTCCGAATGTTTGAAGAAAGGCAACAATCTTTCGAAAAAAGATTAAAAGGTAACAAAAATGCGTTCCGATATTATGAAAAACGGCCCCGACCGTGCACCTCAGCGTTCCCTGCTGAAGGCAAACGGCTACACCGACGAGCAGATCCGAAAGCCCCTGATCGGCGTGGTCAACTCCTTCAACGAGATCGTCCCCGGACATTCTCACCTAAACACCATCGCTCGTGCCGTCAAGGACGGCATCCTGGCAAACGGCGGCACTCCTATGGAGTTCAACACCATCGCCGTGTGCGACGGCATCGCCATGGGTCACGAGGGCATGAAATACTCGCTGGTCACCCGTGAGCTCATCGCCGACACGGTCGAGTGCATGGTCAAAGCCCACGCGCTGGACGGTTTGGTGTTCATCCCCAACTGCGACAAGATCGTGCCCGGTATGCTGATCGCCGCCGCACGGCTGAACATCCCCGCCGTCTTCTGCTCCGGCGGCCCCATGCTGTCGCTGAACGACGACTGCGGCAAGGCAATGGATCTGAACACCGTCTTTGAGGCGGTAGGCGGCTTTATGCAGGGCACCGTGTCCCAGGAGAAGCTGGACTACGTGGAAGAATACGCCTGCCCCGGCTGCGGCTCCTGCTCGGGTATGTTCACCGCCAACTCCATGAACTGCCTCTGCGAAGCCCTCGGCATGGCGCTTCCCGGCAACGGCACCGTTCCCGCCGTCTTCGGCACCCGTCTGCGGCTTGCCAAGACCGCAGGCGCGAGAGCGGTCGATCTGGTTCGCGAGAACGTCCGTCCGCTGGACATCATGACCAAGGAGGCGTTTGACAACGCCCTGACCACCGACATGGCGCTGGGCTGCTCCTCCAACTCCCTGCTCCACCTGACCGCCATCGCTCACGAAGCGGGCGTTCCCTTCGATATGCACTACGTCAACACCATCTCCGAGCGCACTCCCAACCTCTGCCATCTGGCGCCTGCGGGTCACCATCATATGCAGGATCTGCAGAACGAGGGCGGCGTGTACGCGGTGATGAACGAGATCTCCAAGCTGGGACTGCTCAACCTGGAGCTGCCCACCGTCACCGGCAAGACGGTCGGTGAGAATATCGCCGGCGTCACCTCCAAGAAGCACGAGGTGATCAAGCCCGTTGAGGCTCCCTACTCCAAGACCGGCGGCTTGGCAGTGCTGTTCGGCTCTCTTGCTCCCGAAGGTGCGGCAGTGAAGCGTTCCGCAGTGGCTCCCGAAATGCTGGTGCATCAAGGACCTGCCAGAGTGTTCGAGTCCGAGGAAGAGGCGATCGCCGCCATCTACGCGGGCAAGATCGTATCGGGCGACGTTGTGGTGATCCGCAACGAGGGTCCCGCAGGCGGCCCCGGCATGAGAGAGATGCTCTCCCCCACCTCCGCCATCTGTGGCATGGGTCTGGACAAGTCGGTAGCGCTGATCACCGACGGACGCTTCTCGGGTGCAACCCGCGGCGCCTCCATCGGTCACGTTTCCCCCGAGGCATATCACGGCGGCCCCATTGCATACGTTAAGGAAGGCGACATCATCTCCATCAACATCCCCGAATACAAGCTGGATCTGCTGGTCTCCGAGGAGGAGATGGCAAAGCGGAAGGCCGAGATGGTGCCTCTGAAGAAGGAAGGTCTCACCGGCTACCTGAAGCGCTATTCCAAGATGGTACAGTCGGCCTCCAAGGGCGCGATTATTGAGTAAGGGGAAATTCTATATAGCCTCCCTCTCGGAGGGAGAGTTGCGCAAACTAACAACAACCGCAATTATTCAGAATTTGGTATAATTGTCAGTCTCGCAGGCTCCCTCAGTCGCCTACGGCGACAGCTCCCTCTCGGAGGGAGCCATGGTTCGCAAAATCCCCCGGAAAGGAGCCTACTATGACGATTTCCATCCGTCCTACTATTGCCGAAGAAGCAGAAGAACTGGCATCTATACAAAAGAAAGCATTTTTCCCGCTCTACGAAAAGTATCATGACGAGGGCAACCCATATCTGCGTGGCGCAGAGGATGTTTTGCGGCGGCTGAACGAGAACAACCGATACTTTACAATCCTTTGTGATGACAAAATAGTGGGCGGTATTTTCTACCGTTGTAAGGGCAAAAGGCCGCCTAATCACACCTTGAATGAGGGCGACTATTATCTTTGCCGCATCTACATCCACCCCGATTACCAAGGACGCGGAATTGCAAGTAGAGCAATCTTGCTATGCGAAAAAGAATTCCACGACGCAAAGATTTTCTACGTGGATTTTCCTCGGGATATGGAAAAAAATCGAAGATGCTACGAAAAAGCAGGCTATCGGGACACGGGAGAATTGATATGTATGGATGGAGCTCCCATACTGGCAATGTACTCTAAAACAGTATGATCAATTAGAAATTCATAGATTGTAATACCTACGAAAGGAATCTTTCTTATGGCAAAGAGAATTAAGATATTTGATACTACGCTCCGAGACGGCGAGCAGTCGCCCGGATGCACCATGAACCTCTCCGAGAAGATCGAGGTGGCGCGTCAGCTGGAGCGTCTGAAGGTAGATGTCATCGAGGCGGGCTTTGCGATCTCCTCTCCCGGCGACTTTGAGTCGGTAAAGACCATCGCAGAGTCGGTCAGCGACTGTACCGTCGCTTCCCTTGCCCGTTGCACCGTCGGCGACATCGACGCGGCGTGGAACGCCGTTAAGGGCGCTGCCGATCCCCGTATCCACGTATTTTTGGCAACCTCTCCCATTCATATGCAGTACAAACTGCGGATGACTCCCGAGCAGGTAGTGGCAAAGACCGCCGAGATGGTGGCGTACGCCAAGAAATACTGCTCCAACATCGAGTTCTCCTGCGAGGACGCTACCCGCTCCGATTGGGAGTTTTTGAAGGTGGTGGTGGACGCCGCCATCAAGGCAGGCGCTACCGTCATCAACCTGCCCGACACCGTGGGCTACACCACCCCCGCCGAGATGCAGGCGCTGATCCAATACATGATGGAGAACATCCCCGATTCCGACAAGATCGAGTATTCGGTTCACTGCCACAACGACCTGGGCATGGCGGTTGCCAACTCCCTGGCAGGCGTGCAGGGCGGCGCACTCCAGATCGAGTGTACCGTCAACGGCATCGGCGAGCGGGCGGGCAACACCTCGCTGGAGCAGTGCGTTATGGCGATGCACACCCGCCCCACTCTCTTCGGTGAGCTTCCCCGCATCGACACCAAGCAGATCTACCGCACCTCCAAACTGGTCTACTCGGTGATCGGTCAGACCGCTTACAATACCCAGCCTCTCGTTGGTGCAAATGCTTTCGCTCACGAATCGGGCATCCATCAGCACGGCGTTCTCGCCAACAAGCTGACCTACGAGATCCTCACCCCCGAATCGGTGGGCATCTCCACCAACCAGCTGGTGCTGGGCAAGCACTCCGGCAAGCACGCGCTGGCGGCTCGCATCAAGGAGCTGGGCTACGACCTCTCCGACGAGCAGGTCGGCGAGACCTTCACCAAGTTCAAGGATCTGTGCGACAAGAAGAAGGTGGTCACCGACAGCGACATCGAGGCGCTGATCACCAACACCACCTCTTCCCCCGAGGACGAGCGCTACAAGTTCGTCAGCTTCACGGTCGCCACCAAGGGACGGCAGGGCGTGGAGGGCACCATCTGCCTGCGCCACGAGGATGAGTTTATCGAAAAGACCTACTGCGGCGACGGCTCCATCGACTCGCTGTACGCGGCAATCGACAAGATCGTTTGTCCTCCCGAGCACACGCTGGATAAGTTCATCATCAACGCCGTTTCCGAGGGTCAGGAGACCCTGGGCGAGGTGATCCTCAAGCTCCGTTGCGGCGACAAGACCTACAACGGCAGAGGACTTTCCACCGACATCATGGAAGCGTCGATTATGGCGTATCTGGGTGCGCTGAATCAGTTTATGGACTGAGGGGTACGCCAAGGGGCTCTGTCCCTTGGAACCCCGGCAGGAACCTTTTGAAAAAGGTTCCTGCACCTCCAAAACTTCTATTAACGCCGACAAATACTTGTCGGCGGGGAAAATTCTTCTCGTAACTTGTAGGGGACGCCGTCCCCTTGTATAATAAAGTCAAGCAAACAGAGAGAAAAAGTGATATAATAGAATCAACATTGTGGATCGGTTCCGTCCCCTATCGCCCCTATCGACCCTATCGCCCCTATCGCCCCTATCGCCCCTATCGACCCTATCGACCCCTATCGACCCCTATCGGTCATCCTGAGCGAAGTAGCAACGCCGAAGGCGTGGCTACGTAGTCGAAGGATCTCCGAACGGTGAGATCAGACTTGTTTCGAGATCCCGACTACTTCGTAGTCGCCCCCGCTACGGCGGGGGTTCGACTGCAGTAAGCCCGCAAGGGCGTCTGCGTCGCTCAAGGATGACCGTAAAGGGACGGCGCCCTCGTAAGGAGCGTCCCCTACAAGATACCCATAAAGATACATTTCCCCCGGCGACAAGTATTTGCCGCCCATCAAAAGTTTTTTGAAGGTCTTAGGGATGAAAGTTCGCCTCGGCGAACTTTCGTAATTCGCTGAAGGCGAATTACTGCTTTTCTATCAAAAAAGTTTCCTAAACAAATTTAATTTATGCAAACCATCGAATTATTTGATTCCACACTGCGGGATGGATCGCAGGGGGAAGGCATTTCCTTTTCGGTGCAGGATAAGCTGAATATCGTCCGCATTTTGGACGAGTTCGGCGTCACCTACATCGAGGCGGGCAATCCCGGCTCCAATCCCAAGGACATCTCCTTTTTCGAGGAGCTGAAAAAAATCAGGCTGAACCGCTCGATTCCCGTGGCGTTCGGCTCTACCGCACGATTCGGCACTCCCGTTTCCGAGGATGCCAACGTGAAAAACCTCATCGCCGCCGAGACTCCCGCCGTTGCCATCTTCGGCAAATGCTGGGATCTCCACGTCCGCGAGATTCTGAAGATCACCGAGGAGGATAACCTCCAGATCGTCCGCGATACCGTTGCCTATCTGAAGGCGGCGGGCAAGGAGGTCATCTTCGACGCGGAGCACTTCTTCGACGGCTACAAACACAACCCCCACTGCGCCATGAGCGTTCTCGCCGCGGCGGCGGAGGGCGGTGCCGACGTGCTCTGTCTCTGCGACACCAACGGCGGAACCCTCCCCGATCAGATCAAGACCATCACCGAAACGGTGGTCGCCGCATTCCCGGGAAAGCGGGTCGCCATCCACTGCCACAACGACATCGGCTGTGCCGTTGCTTCGTCCATGGCGGCGGTATTCGGCGGCGCGACCCAGGTGCAGGGCACCCTCATCGGCTTCGGCGAGCGTTGCGGCAACGCCGATCTGTCCAACGTGCTGGCGAATCTGTCGCTGAAATGCGGCTACGATTGCGGCGTAGATCCTGCCTCGCTCCGCGAGGTCTGCCTGAAGATCGCCGAGATCGCCAACGTGCGCATCGCGGGCGGTCATCCCTACATCGGCAAGTCGGCATTCGCCCACAAGGGCGGGATGCACATCGACGGCGTGCAGAAATGCAGTGAGACCTTCGAGCATATCCCTCCCGAATCGGTGGGCAACGCCCGCAAATTCTTAGTCTCCGAGGTGGCGGGCAGAGGCACCATCCTCCCCTCTCTGCAAAAGTTCGTGCCGACGCTGACCAAATCCTCGCCCGAGACGGTGGAGTTGATGTCCATCCTCAAGGAGCGGGAATATCAGGGCTATCAGTACGAGGGAGCCTCCGCTTCCTTCGAGCTGTTGGTGAAAAAGCATCTTGGACTCATGAAGCCCCACTTCAACGTGGTGATGTACAAGTCCTACGACGACTTCCCCGCCCCCGACGGCGAGTGCCAGTCCACGGCTATGGTGAAGATCGAGGTGGACGGCAAGACCGAGCTGTCCTGCGCCGCAGGTAACGGCCCCGTCAACGCGCTGGATAAAGCCTTCCGTAAGGCGATCCGGGTGTTCTATCCCCACATCGACGAGATGGAGCTTGCCGACTACAAGGTGCGCGTCATTTCAAACGGCACCACCAACGCTACCGTCCGCGTCCTCATCGACTCCCACGGCAGCCGCGGCGACTTCACCACCATCGGCGTATCCTGCGACATCATCGAGGCGTCCTTCACCGCTCTGATCGATTCCTACGAATACGAACTCAACCGTTGATATTATCCATAAAAGGAGTATATAAATTATGGCAATGACAATGACACAAAAGATCATCGCAGCCCACGCAGGGCTGGAAGAGGTCAGCGCAGGACAGCTTGTGCTGGCAAACGTAGACATGGTGCTGGGCAACGACGTCACCACCCCCGTGGCGATCCGTGAGTTCAACCGTCTGGGGCTGACCGAGGTTTTTGACAAGGACAAGATCTCCATGGTCATGGACCACTTCACCCCCAACAAGGACATCAAGGCCGCTACCCAGTGCAAGATGTGCCGCGATTTCGCAGGCGAGCACAAGATCACCAACTACTACGACGTTGGCGACATGGGCGTTGAGCACGCACTGCTCCCCGAAAAGGGTCTCGTCACCGCAGGCGACATCGTCATCGGCGCAGACTCCCACACCTGTACCTACGGCGCTTTAGGCGCATTCTCCACCGGCGTCGGCTCTACCGACATGGCATGCGGAATGGCAACCGGCAAGGCTTGGTTCAAGGTTCCCTCTGCCATCAAGTTCAACCTGGTGGGTAAGCTCAGCGGCTGGGCGTCCGGTAAGGACGTGATCCTGACCATCATCGGCATGATCGGCGTGGACGGCGCGCTCTACAAGTCCATGGAATTCGTGGGCGAGGGCGTTCACTCCCTGTCGGTAGAAGACCGTCTCTGCATGGCGAACATGGCAATTGAGGCAGGCGGCAAGAACGGCATCTTTGAGGTGGATGACAAGACCCTCGCGTTCTTCGAAAAGGCAGGCGCGAAGGCTCCCACCGTTTACGCGCCCGATCCCGACGCTGTTTACGATGAGGAATATACCATCGATCTGTCCAAGATCGTTCCCACCGTTGCATTCCCCCACCTGCCCGAAAACACCCACCCCGTATCCGAGATCGACGAGGTGAAGATCGATCAGGTAGTCATCGGCTCCTGCACCAACGGCAGACTGGAAGACCTTGTGGTTGCCGCAAAGGTTTTGGAAGGCAAGAAGGTTGCAAAGGGCGTGCGCTGTCTGGTGATCCCCGCCACCCAGAAGATCTGGGAGGACGCCATGAACATGGGACTGTTTACCACCTTCATGCGTGCGGGTGCCATCGTCTCCACTCCCACCTGCGGCCCCTGCTTGGGCGGTCACATGGGCATCCTTGCCGAGGGCGAGCGTGCCGTTGCCACCACCAACCGTAACTTCGTAGGCAGAATGGGTCATCCCAAGTCCGAGGTTTACCTTGCCAGCCCCGCCGTCGCCGCCGCTTCCGCCATCGCCGGCAAGATCGTCACTCCCGAGGAGGTACTGTAACATGAAATTTGAAGGAAAAGTCATCAAATACGCCGATAACGTAGACACCGACGTTATCATCCCCGCCCGCTATCTGAACACCATCGACAAAAAGGAGCTTGCCTCCCACTGCATGGAGGAT
>JAFTOC010000001.1 GCA_017451585.1 Clostridia bacterium | reverse complement strand
TCAAACGCCGAAGTTTTTCCCCTCCCCTCAGACTCCCCACCCTATTCCTTGGCTGATGCCGTCTTAAAAATATACTTTGTCTACAGACTGATTCCAAGCTAACGCTTGGAGTGATATTTTCCTTTCGGAAAGTGATATGCTTTGCATACTTCGCTAACGGCGAACTATGGCAAAGCGTGATATTATATTCGCCTTATAAACTCGGCGTAGCCGAATATCACACGGCGGTATATCACGGCGTAGCCATATCACTCGCCGCAGGCGAATATAACTGAGGCACACTTCCTTGCGGAGTGTGCCTCTATAGGGAGTTTTTTTATTGCTTTACTTCTTCTTAGCCTTCTTCTCGGTCTTTTCCTCGATGGCGGGAGTTTCCTCCTCGGCGGGCTTCTCCTCAGCGGGAGCGGCGGGAGCAACGTAGCCCTTGGTAGCCGAAACGGGAACGTCCACGTTGCGGATAGCGGTCTTCAGAATACGGATCTTGGTGCCTGCCTTGCTGGTCTCGATGACGCAGGTCTCGTCCTTGATGCTGACGACTCTGCCGATGATACCGCCGATGGTGGTGATCTCGTCGCCGACCATCAGGTTGTTCCGCATTGCGGCATCCTCACGGTCCTTCTTCTTCTGGGGGCGGATCATCACAAAGTACATGACCACCAGCATAACGACCAGAATAACGATGGAAAGCAGACCGCTGGCACCTGCGCTGGCAGTTTCTTCCAACATAGAAATATAGTTCATAGTTTTCTCCTTCAGGGGTTTAATTTACTTTTTCCATTATACAAGAGGATTTGCCAAAATGCAAGTCCAAATTGTAAACATTTTTCCAATTTTGCGTTTTATCGGTTCAATTTATTGATATTCTTATTGGAACCGATCAGCGTCACCACGTCGCCCTCCGCAAACTGACGGTCGGGCGCGGGGGAGATATTGATCTTGCTGTTTCCGGCTTCGTGAACGGCAATAATATTGATCCCGAACTTGCGACGCAGATCCAGCTCGATCATGTTTTTGCCGATCCAGGTGGCGGGAACCTTTTCCTCAATGATGGAATAGTCCTCGGAATAGCGCAGGTATTCGAATACGTCCTGCTTATCCAGCGTGTGCGCCAGCTTTTCGCCCATGTCCCGCTCGGGGAAAACGATGGTGTCCACGCCGATCTTCTCCAAAACCCGACACTCCAGCTCGGAGCAGGCGCGGGCAACCACCCTGCGCACGCCCATGTCCTTGAGCATCATGGTCAAAAGAACGGTGTTGTTGATCTGTCCGGGGAAGCTGATGACGGCAGTATCGAAGGACGAAACGCCCGCCTTTCGCAGTACCGATTCACTCATGGGATCGCCAATGATGGCGTCGGTGGCAATGTCTGCGACCTTGCGAACCGCCTCGTCGTTTTCATCGATGACCATCACCTGATGGCCGCTCTGCTCCAGCGATACTGCCAAGGTCTGTCCGAAGGCGTCCAGCCCGAATATAACGAATGATTTCATAAATTTAACTCTCTTTCTGATCTTGATTCTGTATTTCTCCTGCCGAGACGGCAGGCGTTTTGCATGATTTCGTATGTCCGTTATCCTACCGGGAAATCGGTTTCGGGATAGCGGGCGCCGGGCGCGTCGTGGGCGTGGCGCAGGGCAAGGGAGTAGATAACGGTCAGAATGCCCACGCGTCCCATATACATGAGCAACACCACCAGCAATCTGCCGAAGACGTTCAGCGTCGGGGACAGATTCAGCGACAGTCCTACCGTGGCGTACGCCGATGCGGTCTCGTACAGCGATTGCATAAAGCCCGCCCCGCACGCCGCCGACAGGAGCAGTGACGCACCGAAGGCACAGCAGATGCCGATCACGGTCACGGTCATCGCCCGCAGGACGGTGTCCTTGGAGATCGTGCGCCGCATCAGCACGATCCGATCCTTACCGCGAGCGATCTGTCCGACGGCAACGAAGAGGATGCCGACGGTGCCGATCTTGAGGCCGCCCGCCGTAGATCCCGAGCCGCCGCCGACGAGCATCAGCAGGATAGACGCGCCCTGCCCTGCCTCGGTCATGGCGGAGTTGTCGAAGGCGGAGAAGCCTGCCGTTCGGAGGGAGACCGAATGGAAGAAGGACGCCCACAGCTTTTGCCCCGTCGGCATTCCCGCAAGAGCGTGATCCCACTCCAGCACGGCGGTCACGACGAAGCCCAATACCAGCAGAATGCCGGTCAGGAGCAGTACGAATCGGGTGTAGACTCCCAATCTGTCCCGTCTGCCCGTAATCTCTGCGGCGGAGCTGCTGCGGATGTGCTTTGCCCAATGATCGGACTTTCCGTGCCGCAAACGACCCAGCAGCCGTTGCAAACGGCAGTGGAACCAATCGAACAGGTCGCTCCAGACCACAAATCCGATGCCGCCGAAGATCACCAGGAAGGACAGCACGCTCATCACCAGCGGATCGCCGGTAAAGGCGGTCATACTGAAGCCGCCGCCGTAGTCGCCCAGCACGTCAAAGCCGGCGTTACAGAAGGCGGAAACCGCGTGGAACACGCTTTTGTAAAGTCCCTCTCCCCAGCCGAAGATGGGGACGAAGCGGATCGCCAGCAGTGCGGCACCCATACCTTCCACGGTAAAGGTACCGATCAGGATCCGCCGCATAAAGCCGGTGCTGTTGCCGTCGGCGGAGGAAAGTCCCAACGCCTCGGTGACCAGTCGGTTTTCTCGGGGAGTAACGGTTCGGCGGAGCAATTTCGACATCAGCACCGCCACCGACATAAATCCCAGACCGCCTACCTGGATCAGCAGGAGGATCACCGTCTGCCCGAAGTGAGTCCAATGGCTGAGGGTATCTACCACCACAAGCCCTGTCACGCAGGTGGCGCTGGTGGCAGTAAACAAAGCCGCGGTAGGATCGGTAAACTCCCCGCTTTTGGCGGAGATCGGAAGCATCAGAAGCAGCGTTCCAATCAGAATGATAACGATAAAGCCGATGGTGAGCACCTGGGCAGGTGACCTTCGCCGCCGCACTCGGGCAGCGTAGGAGACTCCATCCCCTGCAGTCGTGAAGGGCTCACCGGATCGTGCAAAACTCATGCGTACACCTCTCTCACTTACAAACGGATCGCCGCCGTCGCTTGCCCGGTGCACAGTCTGAGGTAATCATCCCTCAGCAAAGCGCAAACGCCGATATCGCGATAGCGTCCCTTGACCAGCATCGATTCGCGCCACACGCCCTCAAAGGAAAGCCCGCATCGCTCCATCACCCGACGGGAGGGCGTGTTCTCCACCATATACCGTCCCTCGATGCGATGCAGCTCCAAATTCTCGAAGCCGAAGGCAATGACCGCGCGCACCGCTTCGGTGGCGTAGCCTCTGCCGTGATAGTCGGGATTCAGCACGTATCCCACCTCGCCCAAAGCGTGCTGTTTGGCAAGACGGGTAAATCCGCAGGTGCCGATCATCCTGCCCGAGTCTTTCTCCACGATCGCCCAATCGAAAAACTGCCCCTTGCGGTACAATCTGCCGATCATGGCAAGATAGGAGCGGGTGTATTCGACCGAAGGATGCGGGTGCCACAAGAGATAACGGGTGGTATCGATGCGCCTGGCGTAGTCGAACATATCGGCGGCGTCGCCCGCCTCCATGGGACGCAGGATGAGCCGCTTGGTCTCCAGCCTTGGAAGAAAAGCCGGAGCGCGCCGTTTGCCCCATAACCGATCGAACATATCACAGCCTCCTGTCTCTCAAAATAATACCGTATAGTTCAGTATATCACTTTTTCGTGAATATTGCAAGATTCATCCGACTTTTTTTCGGATAAATCTTGCAAAATCTCAAATTGTATGCTACAATAATAAATAGTCTGCGGAAACAGCCGCTTCATATCCCGTCGGTCGGCTTCATATAGTGGTAGAAACTCTGAAAAAGGAGCGTCTGCCATGAAAGTCTCCCGCATTCCCGCTCTGCGTCAAGCCTGGCGCCTGGCGGATCCCCTGCCTGTGTTGGCGCTCGGCTACCTCTTGGGTCTGCTCTCTGCGGCAGGTGCCGTCCGATCCGGTTTGATCGGGATCGGTTCCGCGCTGACCGCGTGCTCCCCCCTGCCTGCGCTGAATGCGATGCTCGCCTGCGAGCTTCCCATCATCCTTGCAACGCTCCTTGCGGGCATTACCCGCTTTCCGAGCCTGTGCAAGGTGCCCGTCTTCTATCGAAGTCTGCTGTGGGGATTTGGAAGTCTGTGCTTCTACCTGAGCGCAGGGCAGAGCCTTCTCTATTTCCGCTACGTTCTTGCGTCGGGCGCCACGATTTTGCCACTCTGCTGTCTGTCACGGCTGTCATCGGAGCTGGCGGGTGCCGCAAAAGCGCCGACGGGCGCTCGGTGGCTCGCGCATTTTGGCAGGTGCCTCTTCTATCTGGGGCTGATCCTGCTGACCCTCCCCCTCAGACTGTGATGGGGAAAGCCTCTTCGGTACCGACAACGCTCCCTCGGGGAGATCCAATATCGACTGCAAGGCAGTCAAGGAGGTTTGAAATTTGAGCAAATACGACGAACGTCCGCGATTGGACGATCTGGAAGAGACGCCCGTAAAAAAGAAGAAAAAGTTTAATATCTTCGATATTTTATACGGCAAAGACAAAGTGGAGGACGATCCCGGCGATCGGGACGCGCCCCGCAATCTCGCATTCTTCTTCAAGCTGACCGGACGGAATATGCGCCGCCTGTTCAGCCTGAATCTGCTGTTGATCTTCGCCAATTTCCCTATCTTTTTGGTTCTGCTGGCGCTCAGCCAAAATCTGCACGACACCGCGCTCGCCCCTGCCTCCGCGCTGGCGGCTCCACTGCTGGGCGCATCCCATTTCGGTGCCGCCACTCCCGCCTCCGCCGCTATGTTCGGTCTGCACGGCGTCACCACGCCCGTTGCCTACTGGACGCCTTTGGCGCTCACCGTGTTGATCGTCGGACTGGTGCTTCTGCTGTTTACCTTCGGTCTGTCGGTCATCGGCGTGACCTATATTATGCGAAACATCGTCCGCGGTGAGATGATCTTTATGTGGCAGGACTTCGTTTACGCCATCAAGCGAAACGTCAAGCAGGGTCTGATCCTGGGCTTTTTGGATTTCCTGTTTATCTTCCTGCTGTGCTACGACGTCTACTTCTTCTATCTGAACTTCGGTAACGGCACCTGGTCGGTAGTGGGCTTCTGGGCAAGCCTTGTGATCTTCTTCCTCTACTTCATCATGCGCTTCTACACCTACCTGCAGGCGCTGACCTTCGATCTGTCGCTCAAAAAGATCTTCAAAAACGCCCTGATCTTCACTATCCTTGGCATGAAACGGAATCTGATGGCACTGCTGGGCATCATCTGCGTTCTGATTCTGAACATGATGATCCTGCAGGTGCTGACCCCCGTGGGCATCCTGCTCCCTCTGCTGATCACCGTGGCGCTGATGACCTTTATGGCAAATTACGCCGCATGGCCGGTTGTGAAGCGCTATATGATCGATCCCTACGAAAAGGCACGGAGCGCCCAAGAGACCGAAGAGGATGCGGAAACCGAAGAAGACGCCGAAGCCGATCCCGCTTGATCGTCCCCCGTTTTTTGCCACAAAATTATGTACAAATAGTAAATTTAGAGGATTTCCTCTTCCATTTTGCGAAGTTTTGTGGTATAAATATAAGCAGTTTACGCCGCAAGGTTGTGACGCTATATGTTGCACAAACGCGGCACATACTACTAACGTATCAAAATCAAAGGAGCATTATCCAAAATGAAACGCACAATTGCTATGGCGACTGCCGCTGTGCTGTTGCTGACCTCCCTCGTCGGTTGCGGCAGCAGTGCATACGACAATCCCGAAAAGTATGTTACTCTTCCCGAACTGTCCACCATCACCATCAGCCAGGCTGATATCGATGCTGACAAGCAGGAGACTATCGACGCTCTGCTGGACGAAAACCGCAAAGCAGACTACAAGGAGGTCGACGGCGTTGCTCAGAAGGGCGACCAGGTCAACATCGACTACGAGGGCAAGCCCACCGACTCCTCTCTGCAGCTCTCCGATACTACCATCGCAGGTATGAAGGCAGAGGGCTTCGATCTCGTACTGGGCTCCGACACCTTTATCAGCGAATATCTCACCGAGGACGGCACCAAGACCCACGACGGATTTGAGGATCAGCTCATCGGTAAGAAAGCCGGCGACAAGGTCGATGTAAAGGTCAAGTTCCCCGACTCTTATTCCAACGATAAGACCCTGCAGGGTGTCGAGGTTATCTTCACCGTTACCGTCAACTCTGTCTCCCGTCTGACTGTTGACGAAGACACGCTGATCAAAGTGGACTATGAGTTCAAACTGCAGGAAGACGAACCCACTACCAGCGAACCCACTACCAGCGAGCCCGCAACCAACGAGCCTACCACTACCGAGCCCGTGACCGGCGAGGAAGCATCCACTCCCTCCGCAGCATCCGCAGACGAGGACAACGGTGATGACGCCTCTACCACCACTGCATCCGGTAGCACCACGCTTCCCGATCTGAGCGAGGGTGAAGAAGAGGAAGAGGCTGCTGATTTCGACGATCTCTTCAAGAGCGGCTCCTTCGAGATCGACTATAGCAAAGACGCCGATGACACTATGTTCAGCGACATCTTCAAGATCGCTGATTACCGTGACGAATTCACCGGCAAAAACCTGTACGCCGAAGTAACCAAAGAATTCGTCATTCCCACCGACGTTGACGAGGAATACAAGGATTTCGCAGGCAAGACCGTTATCATCACCTTCACGGTCTCCTCTGCTACCATCCTGCCCGAGTACAACGACGAGCTGATCAAGACCGCAACCTCCGAGGAGTACACCACCGTTGCCGCTTACGAAGAGGCTCTGATCAAGAACATCAAGATCGACCTGGCTCTTGCCGCCGTAGAAGAAGCTGCCGTATATTCCGGCTATCCCAAGGACGAGGCTGAAAAGCTGTACGAGGAGTACGTGGATCAGCTGATCAGCCAGGAGCTCTATTCTGCCATCGGTAAGACCCTGGATCAGGCTACCTCCGCCGAGCTGAAGGCTAACATCGACGACGCCACCTACCAGGAGATCTACGCTACCGCCGCCTCCTACTCCATCTCCTCCGTCAAGAGCCGTCTTCTGATTGAGTATCTGTGCAACAAGCTGGACGTCAAGCTGTCCGACAAAGAATACGACGAGAAGCTGGCTGAGACCTTCAGCGATTACCAGTCTGATTACTACACCCAGTACTACTACACCTACTACTACGGCGTAACCTTCGCTGATGCGCAGGATATGGAAGACTATATGGGCAAGGAGTCTCTGGAGCTTCAGTTCAGATCCGATAAGATGTCCGAGGCGCTGGTCGAGGTCATCCAGATCGTAGACTAAACCGCACCGCATAAAACGATAAACAGAGCAAGAATAAAAGGATGAACTCCTTCTATTCTTGCTCTGTTCGTTTTGATCGATAGATCACAGATGAATTGATGCTTGCGCATCATGAATTGAATTGCAACCAATGTGCCAACAGGCACAATTCATGCCGTAGGCAATTCATGAAAGCGACAGCTTTCCATTCATGCAACCGCAAGGTTGCAATTCATAGCGTGTTCTCCTGAATGGAGAACACGCTATGCGGCGGGTTACGCCAGATTCAGTTTGTTTTGCAGCAGATGCTTGTTGATCTGATGGCAGGCAACGGTCAGACCGCTGTAAAGCAGTGCGTTGATGAAGTAATACAGGATCGTTGCTCCTTCGTAAGAACCGACGAGATACTCAAAATTGAACGCCAAGACGACCGTTTCCATAATAGCGCCGACCACCGTCTGCGAGCCGAAATAAAGTCCGACGCCTGCCAGCACCTTGTGCTTGCTCGCCAGGATGCCGCCGCAGGTGATGCACAGATAGATCAGCGCCAGTTGAGAGAGCAGAGTTGCCAAATTACTGAGCAGCCAGGCAATATTCCCGACGATCATGGTGGGCACGGAGGAATAGTACAAAAGGAAAGAGTCCGCAATATCCTTCAGCAACATCCCAAACGTGTATCCATCGGAAGAATGCACCAGAACGTTGGGGATCGCAATGATTGCCGTGTTCAGTATGATGGTTGCCGCCGCAACGATCATCCAGATGCTTCCGCTGATCATTTTCGCGTTCAGCGTCTGCTTAGCGGTCGCGGGCAGAGTGAAGGTCAGATACGCTTCGTCGGTCACCATTTTGCGGTAATAGTAGACCGCGACCGAGAACACGATCGCCACCGGACTGAGGAACGCGCTCAAAAGCGCAAGTCCCATCACTAAGCCAAGTCCCATCGCGGACAGCGCGGACGAGGCGTCGGAGCTCAACAGCCCCTCGATCACAAGGCATACGGAACTAACGATCGCACATCCTACCGAGAGCAGAAGCAGCATAAGATAGGTGCGCCGTTGGTTTTTCAGATCCTGAACAATCAGTTTGCGTAACATCTGAACACCTCCCGGAAGAATTCATCAAGGGTCTGTCCGCGCATCTCACGCACGGCAGACGCACGGTCGTGGCAGATCACCCTGCCGTCCCGTATAAAGAGGAAAGAGTCCAGCACGTTCTCTATGTCGCTGATCAGATGGGTGGAAAGCAGGATGGTGCTCTCCGAATCGTAGTTTCGCAGGATGGTGGACAGTATGTAGTCCCGTGCCGCAGGATCTACGCCTGCGATGGGTTCGTCCAGCAGATAGAGCTTTGCACGTCGCGCCATCACCAGAACCAACTGCACCTTTTCGCGGGTTCCCTTGGACAGCGTTTTGATCTTGGCGGCAGTGGGTACCGACAGCAGACGAAGCATTTCCTCCGCCCGCGCCCTGTCAAAATCGGCGTAGAAGGTGGAGAACAGGTTCAGACACTCGTCAACTCGCATGGTAGGAGAAAGATAGGTGCGTTCCGGCAGATAGGACACGATCGCCTTGGTAGCGGCGCCGATCCGCATCCCGTTCACGGCGATCTCGCCGCAGGTCGGTGTCAACAGACCTGCCGTCAGCTTTAAGAGAGTGGTTTTCCCGCTTCCGTTGGGGCCGAGGAGCCCGATGATCTCCCCTTTGGGAAGCTCCATCGTCAGATCGTTCAACGCAAGGGGACCCTTGTCATACCGTTTGGTAAGATGACTGCATTGTAAAATGGGTTCCATATAGCAACTCCTTTGCATATTGATGTATATTCCGTCCGTCTATGCCGGGCTGGCATAAATCGACTTCGTACACTCAAATTATAACACGCTATACAAAATCCGTCAACAGCTTTTCGAAATTTTCTGCAAAAAACATATTGCATTTTCGCTATGTTTATAGTATAATGTTTAGAAGAAAACATCGGCTCGTCCGAGGCTTCTCAAAATGTGTGAACATTTTGTTAATGTTGAGTTTTTTTGCAAAAAGCACTTGACAAATTCCCTACAATGTTGCATAATTATACACGGTTTTTGAATATTTATCCATTCGGAGGTTTATTATGAAAAAAGAAGACATCAAAAAAGTAGTGCTCGCCTATTCCGGCGGTCTGGATACATCCATCATCATTCCGTGGCTGAAGGAAAACTACAATAACTGCGAGGTCATCGCAGTTTCCGCTGACGTGGGTCAGGGCACCGAACTGGACGGTCTGGAAGAAAAGGCTATCAAGACCGGCGCATCCAAGCTGTACGTGCTGGATCTGAAGAAGGAGTTCATCGAGGACTTCATCTACCCCACCATGCAGGCGGGCGCCGTTTACGAGGGCGACTATCTGCTGGGCACTTCCTTCGCTCGCCCCATCATCGCGCAGAAGATCGTGGAGATCGCTCTCGCAGAGGGCGCTGACGCCATCGCCCACGGCTGCACCGGCAAGGGCAACGACCAGGTTCGTTTCGAGCTGACCATCAAGGCATTCGCGCCTGATATGGCGATCATCGCTCCCTGGCGTGAGTGGACCATCAAGTCCCGCGAGGAAGAGATCGAGTACGCCGAGGCGCACAACATTCCCCTGAAGATCAACCGCGAGACCAACTACTCCAAGGACAAGAACCTGTGGCACCTGTCCCACGAGGGTATGGATCTGGAGGATCCCGCCAACGAGCCTCAGTACAATAAGCCCGGCTTCCTGGAACTGGGCGTATCTCCCGAGCAGGCGCCCGACACCCCCACCTACGTTACCCTGTCCTTTGAAAAGGGCATTCCCACCGCCATCAACGGCGAGAAGATGGACGCCGTTACCCTCATCGAGACCCTGAACAAGCTGGGCGGTGAAAACGGCATCGGCATCGCCGATCTGGTAGAAAACCGTCTGGTTGGCATGAAGTCCCGCGGCGTGTACGAAACTCCCGGCGGAACCATTCTTTACCGCGCACACAAGGTTTTGGAGACCATCACCCTCGACCGCGACACCCAGCACTACAAGGAGCTGGTTGCCAATAAGTACGCCGAGCTGGTCTACAACGGTCTGTGGTTCACTCCCCTCAGAGAGGCTCTTGCCGCATTCGTGACCTCCACTCAGCAGAACGTCACCGGCGAGGTCAAGCTGAAGCTCTACAAGGGCAACCTGATCAACGCAGGCGTAACCTCTCCCTACTCCCTCTACAGCGAAGAGGTTGCAACCTTCGACGAGGATAACGTCTACAACCAGGCAGACGCTACCGGCTTCATCAATCTGTTCGGTCTTCCTCTGCAGGTTCAGGCAAATCTGAAGAAGAAAAATTAATTCAATTTATTTTGGAACCTTCTTGAAAGAAGGTTCCAAACCTCCAAGAACTTTCCTTAAAAGCGGCAAATACTTGCCGCTTTGGGAAGGTTTTGGGCGGTGAATGTTCCAAAATAGTCCTTTTGCGTGCCAATTTACGCGAAAGGACAGTTTTGGGATATTGACCTGAATTCACGAAACACTGATTTATACATTTTCCAAAAAGTTTTTGGAAGTCAAGAAACCTTTTTTCAAAAAGGTTTCTTGCGGGATCCAAGGGCAGAGCCCTTGGTGCGGGACAGAGTCCCGCTTGGAGATTCAAAATGGCAGAAAAGATGTGGGCGGGACGCTCCGCCGGCGTCACCGATCAGGTGGCGGATGATTTCAATACTTCTCTTCCCTTCGATCAGCGGATGTACCGGCAGGACATCACCGGCAGTATGGCGCACGCGACCATGCTGGCGGCGAAGGGCATTCTCCCTCAAAGTGACGTGGATACCATCCTTGACGGTCTGTCGGGGATCCTTGCGGATCTGGACAGCGGCAAGCTGGATTTTTCCGCCGGCGGCGAGGACATTCATATGTTTATCGAGTCGGAGCTCACTGCCAGAATCGGCGATCTGGGCAAAAAGCTCCACACCGCCCGCAGCCGCAACGACCAGGTCGCACTGGACCTGCGGCTCTATCTGCGGGATGAGGTAAAGACCATCTCCGATCTGATCCGCGACGTGATCGACGCTCTGCTGACGCAAGCCGAAGCTTATGCCGACGCCATTATGCCCGGATATACGCACCTGCAGAGAGCACAGCCCATCACCTTCGGGCATCATCTGATGGCGTACGTGCAGATGCTCTTCCGCGATCTCGACCGCCTGTCCGATGCGGCAGAGCGAATGAACGTGTCGCCGCTGGGCTCCTGCGCGCTGGCAGGCACTACTTATCCTACCGACCGTCAGATGGTCGCCGACATCCTGCAGATGAACGGCATCTGCGAAAACTCGCTGGACGGCGTGTCCGACCGCGACTACTGCATCGAACTGCAGTCGGCGTTCGCAACGGTCATGATGCACCTGTCTCGGCTGTCCGAGGAGATCATCCTCTGGACCTCCTGGGAGTTCCGCTTCGTGGAGCTGTCCGACGCCTACTCTACCGGATCGTCTATCATGCCGCAAAAGAAAAACTCCGATATGGCGGAGCTGGTGCGCGGCAAGACCGGACGGGTTTACGGCAATCTGATGGGCACGCTGACCATGCTAAAGGGTCTTCCTCTCGCCTATAACAAGGATATGCAGGAAGATAAGGAAGCCATCTTCGACAGCGTGGACACCCTGAAGATGTCGCTGGCGGTATTCGCGCCCATGGTGGCGACCATGCGTCCGCTCCCCGAAAATATGCGGGCGGCGGCGGCAAAGGGCTTCATCAACGCCACCGACTGCGCCGATTACCTCACCAAGAAGGGGATGCCCTTCCGCACTGCCTATAAGATCACGGGCGCGCTGGTTGCCGACTGCATCCGCGACTCCCTGACGCTGGAAACTCTGCCGATCGAGCGGTACAAAGCCGCATCCGAGCTGTTCGAAGCCGATATTTACGACGAGATCAGCATGGAGACCTGCGTGATGCGCAGAACCTCCGCAGGAGGCACCTCGGTGGACTCGGTACGGGCGCAGATCGCATCGGCAAAAGCAAAGCTTGGCGAATAAGAGCCAGAAATTATAACGAAACTATAAAATAATCCCATAATCCTTCCCTAAAAGTTTTGGGAAATCCAAAAACCTTTTTTCAAAAAGGTTTTTGGCGGGTTCCAAGGGCAGCGCCCTTGGTGGGGTGCGGGGCGGCGCCCCTTGAGGAGACAAAAATCATGGAAATTACAAATGCACAGCGGGCGGAGGTGCTGGTGAAAGCGCTTCCCTACATTCAGAAGTACACCGGTAAGGTGGTAGTCATCAAATACGGCGGCAACGCCATGATCAACGAGGAGCTGAAGGGCGCCGTCATGGGCGATCTGGCACTCCTGTCGCTGATCGGCGTCAAGATCGTGCTGGTTCACGGCGGAGGTCCCGAGATCTCCGAGACCATGAAGAAAATGGGCAAGGAGAGCGTCTTCGTGGACGGACTCCGCGTCACCGACCGCGAAACTGCCGAGATCGTGCAGATGGTGCTGTCGGGCAAGATCAACAAATCACTGGTCAACCTCTTAAACAACGCCGATTGCCGTGCCATCGGTCTCTCGGGCGCGGACGACGGTCTCATCGAAGCCGTTCAGAAGGATCCCCGCCTGGGTTATGTGGGCGAGATCACCAAGGTCAATCCGCAGATCATCCACGATCTCTTGGACAAGGGCTATCTCCCCGTCATCTCCACCGTGGGCTACGACAAGGCGGGCAACATCTACAACATCAACGCCGACACCGCCGCCGCCCGAATCGCGGGCGCGCTGAAGGCAGAGGCACTCTTCACCATGACCGACATCGCAGGCATTCTCCGCGACAAGGACGATCCCGCTTCGCTGATCCACAAGATCTACGTCTCGGACGCTCCTGCGCTGATGCGGGAAGGCATCATCTCGGGCGGTATGATCCCCAAGGTGGACTGCTGTGTGGAAGCTATTCGCCGCGGCGTGAAGCGCGTCTTCATCATCGACGGCAGAGTTCCCCACTCCATCCTCATCGAGGCACTGACCGATGAGGGTATCGGCACCATGTTCCTGTAATTTTGTTACTTATTTCATTATTTTGTGAGGCAATATAAATGAAGCATTTACTCAAACTGATGGATCTTTCCGAAAAAGAGATCCTGGAGCTGCTGAATACGGCAGACCAACTCAAGTACGAAAAGCACAACGGCATCGAGCATCATCATCTCAAGGGCAAGACCCTGGGTATGATCTTCTCCAAGTCCTCCACCCGTACCCGCGTCTCCTTCGAAGTGGGTATGTACGATCTGGGCGGTCAGGCACTCTTCCTGTCCTCCGCCAATACCCAGATCGGCAGAGGCGAACCTGTCGAGGACACCGCCCGCGTGCTCTCCCGCTATCTGGACGGCATTATGATCCGCACCTTCGATCAGGAGGAAGTGGAAAATCTTGCAAAATACGGCTCTATCCCGATCATCAACGGACTCACCGATTACTGTCATCCCTGTCAGGTGCTGGCAGATCTGATGACCATCCGCGAGCACAAGGGCACACTTGCCGGCAATAAGCTGGTTTTCGTGGGCGACGGCAACAATATGGCAAACTCCCTGATCGTCGGCGGTATCAAGACCGGCATGGAGGTTGCGATCTCTTGTCCCAAGACTCATCAGCCCGATCCCGAGATCATGAAGTGGGCGTCTGAAAACGGCAAGTTTACCTGCACCGATGACGTTTTGGCGGCTTGTCAGGACGCTGACGTCCTCTACACCGACGTATGGGCGTCCATGGGTCAGGAGGAAGAAGCCGCAGAGCGCAAGAAGATCTTCGCAGGCTATCAGATCAACGACGCGGTCATGGCGGTCGCAAAGCCCGATGCGATGGTGCTCCACTGCCTGCCTGCTCACCGCGAGGAGGAGATCACCGCAAAGGTCTTCGAGGCACACGCGAACGAGATCTTCGACGAGGCAGAAAACCGTCTCCACGCGCAGAAGGCAGTTTTGGTCGCGCTGATGGGCGACAAGGAATAACCCGCACGACATCCAAGGTTCAAGAAGTTAATTTCTGCAGTTGGATGCCAAGCCGCTCCGACTGCTGCGCCGCTGATCGCGGCAGGAGATAAATTTATGAAAAAAGCATATTTGGTACTTGCAAACGGAAAGGTGTTCGAAGGAAAACGCTTCGGCGCGGACGCTTCGGTCACCGGTGAGCTGGTCTTTACCACCGGCGTGGTGGGCTATCTGGAAAATCTGACCGATCCTAATTACTACGGTCAGATCATTCTCCAAACCTTCCCCCTCATCGGCAACTACGGCGTCATCGAGGAGGACGTTCCCACAACCGCTTACGCCGCAGGCTACGTCGTCCGCGAATGGTGCGACGCACCCTCCAATTTCCGTTCGCAGTACGATTTGGATAAATATCTGAAGGATCACAATATTCCCGGTATTTACGGGATCGACACCCGCGAGGTAACCCGCACCATCCGTGAGTGCGGCGTGATGCCGGCGATGATCTGCGACGAGATCCCTGCAGATCTGTCTGCCCTTGCCGCGTACGAGATCAAGGGCGCCGTAGCAGCGGTGACTCCCGACGAGAGCGCGACCCTTCCCGCAGCAGGCGAGGAGCTCTGCCGCGTGACGGTGATCAGCTACGGCTCCTGTGCCCACATCGCCGACGCGCTGATGGCAAAGGGCGCTACCGTAACCGTGCTTCCCTTCACCGCTACCGCAGAGGACGTGCTGGCTACTGCTCCCGACGGCATCGTACTGTCGGAGGGTCCCGGCGATCCTCGTGAGAACGTAACTGCCATCGAAACGGTCAAGGCGCTGATCGGCAAGGCTCCCATCTTCGGCGTGGGAATGGGTCATCAGATCCTGGCGCTGGCGATGGGCGGCAAATGCGAAAAGATGCACCACGGTCATCGCGGCGGCAATCAGCCCGTGAAGGAGCTGACCGGCATCCGCACCTATATGACCACGCAGAATCACGGCTACACCGTTTTGGCGGATTCGGTGAAGGCTACCGAGATCTACCGCAACGTCAACGACGGCACCTGCGAGGGTCTGTGCTACTATCCTGCCGTCCCTGCGCAGTCGGTGCAGTTTACCCCCGTCTACGGAAACGGCCCTCACGATACCTCCTTCCTCTACACCAATTTCATCGAAACCGTGATCAAATCCAAGAAAGCAGGTGAGTGCTGATGCCTCGCGATAACGCTATCCAAAAAGTTCTTGTAATCGGCTCCGGTCCTATCGTCATCGGACAGGCCGCCGAATTTGACTACGCAGGCGCACAGGCTTGCCGCGTGCTGAAAAAAGCAGGCGTAAACGTGGTGCTGGTCAACTCCAACCCTGCTACCATCATGACCGACAAAGCTTTGGCGGACGAAATTTACCTGGAACCGCTGAACGTCGACACCATCAAGCGAATCATTGAAAAAGAGCGTCCCGATTCCATTTTGGCGGGACTGGGCGGTCAGACCGGCCTTACCATCGCCATGCAGCTTGCCAAGGACGGCTATCTGGAAAAGATGGGCGTCAGACTGCTGGGTACCGACGCCGACTCTATCACCAAAGCAGAAGACCGTGAGCTCTTCAAGGAAGCGATGGAAGCCATCGGTCAGCCTCTGATCCCCTCGGACATCGCCGAGGATATGGACACCGCCATCGCGGTCGCCAACCGCATCGGCTACCCCGTCATCATTCGTCCCGCCTTCACGCTGGGCGGCTCGGGCGGCGGCGTTGCATACAACGAAGAAGAACTGCGGGTGGTTGCCCGCACCGGTCTGGATCTGTCCCCCATTACCCAGATTTTGGTTGAAAAGTATATCTACGGCTGGAAAGAGATCGAGTTTGAGACCATGCGCGACGCCGCAGGCAACGCCATCGTCATCTGCTCCATGGAAAACTTCGACCCCGTAGGCATTCACACCGGCGACTCCATCGTGGTCGCTCCCGCATTTACCCTCTCCCCCAAGGAATATGAAATGCTCCGCGCGGCATCCCTGTCGATCGTATCCTCTCTGGGCATCGTGGGCGGCTGTAACTGTCAGTTTGCGCTGAATCCCGACTCCTTTGAGTACGCGGTCATCGAGGTCAACCCCCGCGTGTCCCGTTCCTCCGCGCTGGCATCCAAGGCGACCGGTTATCCCATCGCCAAGGTGACCACCCAGATCGCGCTGGGCTACACCCTGGACGAGATCAAGAACGAAGTCACCGGCAAGACCTGCGCTTGCTTCGAGCCTACCGTTGACTACTGCGTAGTCAAGTTCCCCAAGTGGCCCTTCGACAAGTTCGGCGGCAAGTCCCGCAAGCTGGGTACCCAGATGAAGGCTACCGGCGAGGTCATGGCGATCGCCCCCTCCTTTGAGATGGCGATCATGAAAGCGGTGCGCGGCGCTGAGATTTCGCTGGACACCCTCAACAAGGCACCGCTGGACGGCACTCCCGTGGAGGAGCGTCTGAAGAATTTGGACGACCTGCGTCTGTTCACCGTCTTTGAGGCGATCAAGAAGGGCGTCTCTCTTGACACCATCAACCGCATCACCCGCATCGACAAATGGTTCCTCTCCAAGCTGAAGAAGCTTGCCGATTACGAAACGAAATTGGCGGCAGAGGGGCTGACCGACGAGAATTATCTCGACGGCAAAACCATGGGCTATCCCGACAAGGCCATCGCCCGCATTGCAGGCGCGAAGGAAATTCCCGCTTCTATGCACCGCGCGGCTTCCTACAAGATGGTAGATACCTGCGGCGCAGAGTTTGCGGCTGAGACTCCCTACTTCTACTCCTCCTACGACGATACCTGCGAAGCGCGCGAGCTACTCTCCACTACTAAGAAGGAGCGCATCCTTGTACTGGGCTCGGGTCCTATCCGCATCGGTCAGGGCATCGAGTTCGACTACTCCTCCGTACACTGCGTATGGACTCTGCAGGAGCTGGGTTACGAGGTTGCCATCATCAACAACAACCCCGAGACCGTCTCCACCGACTACGACACCGCCGACCGTCTGTACTTTGAGCCTCTGACGCCCGAGGACGTGATGAACGTCATCGAGATCGAGAAGCCTATCGGCGTGGTAGTTGCCTTCGGCGGTCAGACCGCCATCAAGCTCACCGGTTTCCTCGATGCCAACGGCATCAAGATCCTGGGTACCTCCGCAGAAGGCATCGACACCGCTGAGGATCGCGAAAAGTTCGACGCGCTCCTGGAGCGCTACGGCATCCGCCGTCCCAAGGGACGCGCCGTGCTGACCCTTAGCGAGGCGCTGGAAGCCGCAGAAGATTTGGGCTATCCCGTTCTGCTCCGTCCCTCCTACGTCATCGGCGGTCAGAACATGATCATCGCCCACGTTCCTGCTGACGTGGAAAAGTATATGAACGTCATCCTAGCGGGCGGCATTGAGAACCCCGTTCTGGTGGACAAGTATATGATGGGTCCCGAGCTGGAGGTAGACGTGATCTCCGACGGCAAGGACGTACTGATCCCCGGTATCATGCAGCACGTCGAGCGTGCAGGTGTGCACTCGGGCGACTCCATCGCAGTTTATCCTCCCTACAACATCACCGACAAGATGAAGCAGAACATCATCGAATGCTCCACCAACCTGGCATTGGAGCTGGGTACCAAGGGACTGGTGAACATCCAGTACCTGATCTATCACGGTGAGCTCTACGTCATCGAGGTGAACCCCCGCGCATCCCGTACCATCCCCTATATCAGCAAAGTCACCGGTGTACCTATGGTAGACATCGCCTCCCGCGTGATGATCGGCGAGCCTTTGGCGGACATGGGCTACGGCACCGGTCTGTACAAGACTCCTCCCTACTACACCGTTAAGGTTCCGGTCTTCTCCTTTGAGAAGCTGTCCGACGTCAACTCCTCCCTGGGTCCGGAAATGAAGTCCACCGGCGAGGTGCTGGGCATCGGCAAGACCCTGACCGAAGCACTCTACAAGGGTCTGACCGCCGCCGGCTTCAAGCTGGCAGCGCCCTTTGGCGGCAACGAGGTGGGCATCCTGCTCTCCGTAGTGGATCACGACCTGTTCGAGATCGTCACCCTTGCCAAGAAACTGGACGACCTGGGGATGAAGCTCTACGCTACCACCGACACCGCCAACGCGATCTCCAGCCTGGGCATCGACGTGACCGTCGTGAACAGCATCGCTCCCGGCGGCGACGCCTTTGAGCTGATGGAAGCGGGCAAGCTGAACTATATCGTTTACACCGGTGCGCTGTACGACGCCACCATCGAGGAATTCATCACCCTGCACCGCCGCGCGGTACAGCTCTCCATCGCCTGCCTGACCTCTTTGGACACGGCAAACGCCATGGCGGACATCATCTCCTCCCGCTACAATCTCTACAACACCGAGCTGGTGGACATCAACGATATGCGCACCACCCGCCGCAAGCTCACCTTCCACAAGATGAGCGCCACCGGCAACGACTATATCTATATCGACAACTTCGACGGCTCCATCACCTGCCCCGAGTCGCTGGCAGTCACCTACTGTGACCGTCACTACGGCATCGGCGGCGACGGTATCGTGCTGATCGAAAAATCCAACGTAGCCACCGCCAAGATGCGCCTCTTCAACCAGGACGGCTCCGAGGGTAAGATGGGCGGTAACGCACTCCGTTGCGTGGGCAAGTTCCTCTACGACAACGGCTACACCACCCACACCCACATCACCGTGGAGACCGCCAGCGGCGTGAAGTGGATGAAGCTCTTCGTCTCCGACGGCAAGGTGACCTCGGTCACCATCCGCATGGGCAAGGCTTCGCTGAAGGCGTCCGATCTGCCGGTTGCCATCGACAGGGAGACGGTCATCGACTATCCCGCGGTCATCGGCGGCGAGCAGTACAACATCACCTGCGTATCGGTAGGCAACCCCCACTGCGTAGTCTTCGCGCCCCGCGTAGACGGCGTGGACGTGGAGAAGGTTGGCCCCCTTTTCGAGCACTCTCCCCTCTTCCCCGAGCGTGTGAACACCGAGTTCATCCGCGTGGTGAATCCCGTGACCATCAAGATGCGCGTCTGGGAGCGCGGTAACGGCGAGACCCTCGCCTGCGGTACCGGTGCCTGCGCGGCAGTGGTTGCCGCTGTGGAAAACGGCTTCTGCAAGAAGGGCGAGGACGTCACCGTGAAGGTGAAGGGCGGCGACCTGATCGTCAACTACACCGACGAGGGCATCACCCTCACCGGCAACGCCGACCTCGTCTACAAAGGCGAATTGGAGTATTGATTTTCTATGGGGCGTTGCCCCATACCCCACCAAGAACCCTTTTGAAAAAGGGTTCTTGGAACTCCCAAAACTTTTATAAAAGGGCGGCGAATCCTCGCCGCCCCTACTTATGTGTAATAAGGCTTCCCCTTTAGGGGAAGCTGTCGCCGCAGGCGACTGATGAGGTCAAGCGGCTATCGCAAATATTGTTCAACCCAAAAAAGCCGACGATCTCTCGTCGGCTTTAGTTTTACTTATTGCGCCTCTGCAAGACTCAGCACGCCTTGAAATTATACACCGGCCTCACGATCTGCTCCACCTCGACGGTGTCGCCAATCGCCTCCAGTATCCGCTCCGGCGCTTTGTACACCATCGGGCACTCGTCCAACGAGCCTTCGGTGGCTGTGGTGGTGTAAATCCCCGCCATCGCCGCCGCGTATTCCTCCACAGTGTAGGCGAACTTAGCATCGGTACGGCTGCATACCCGCCCTGCTCCGTGGGGAGCCGAGTGGTTCCAGTTGGGATTGCCCAGCCCTCGGCCAATGATGGCGCCATCCCGCATATTCAGAGGAATGATCACCCGCTCGCCAAGCCTCGCTGAGATCGCGCCTTTGCGCAGGATCATCCGCTCCACGTCGATATAGTTGTGGACGCAGGCAAAGCGATCGCGGATGTGAAAATCCATTCCGTCGCAGATGATCTCTGCCATAATGCGGCGGTTCAGATCGGCAAATGCCTGCACGATGGCAAGATCGTGAAGATACTGCGCAAACAGCTCCCCCTCCAACGCCGCCGTTTCCCTGCTGACCTTGATGCTCGCCTGCTCGCGGCGTGCGGATTTGAAGGCGTACTCCTCTCGTCCTCGTCCGCCTCCGACAGAACGGCGTGCCTTCTTGCATTGATAGCGGTAGGCTTGCTCCTTGTAGTAGGTGGCAACGTCGCTCCCCAGCTGACGGGAGCCTGAATGGATCACCAACACCAGCCTGCCGTCTGTGGCTCGATCCAGCTCGATGAAGTGATTACCGCCCCCCAGCGTTGCGATGCTCCGCAGAGCGCGCTCGCAGTTCACCGCCGAGATGCTGTAGAGCGCATCCAGTGCGGGAAAGTCTGTCACAGGAAGATCGTGCACCTTGGCGCCGCAGGGGACTCTTCCGTGGATCATCTGATCCAACCGAACGAGATCCGCCTCGGTCTCTTCTAAAAAGACGATTTCCATGCCGCAACCAAGGTCTACGCCCAAGAGCGAAGGGATCACACGCCCGTCAAGGGTCAGCGTGGTTCCTACAACCGTTCCCCGCCCCGAATGGGTGTCGGGCATGATGCGGATTTTGGAGTCGGCAAGGGCTTCCAGCCGCAGCAGTGCGGAAATCTGTGTTTTGGTTTCTTTGTCAATTTTGTCCGCGTAAATGATCGCGGAGTTTCTTTTTCCTTGTAATTCGATCATTATTTCTCCTGTTATTCGATTTTGTAAAATGGGCGTACAGATGCAAAACTGTCGCAGACATAATGATCAACTCCTTTGGATGTGATAAGTTCAGTATAGCATAGGGGAGGGAGTTTGTCAACTCCTAAATTCCCCCACACAAACCAAAAACCCGACCGAATCGGTCGGGTTGGAGCTGCTAATCAGATTCGAACTGATGACCTCATCCTTACCAAGGATGTGCTCTACCAACTGAGCCATAGCAGCAGATTTTGTTGTTTTTTTGTGCGCTCTCTTGAACGCTTGTTTATTATAGCAGATGTTTTCCCCTTTGTCAACCCCTTTTTCGAAATTTTTTGAAGTTTTTTCAAAAAAATTTCCCTTCCGAAGCATCGCAAAAAACGGTACTTCGGAAGGGCGTTTGCAAACTTACGCGTTCTGCTTTTTCTTGAACGAAGCGCAATCGGTGCAGGCCACCTCGGTGGGGTTCTGCTCGTGAGTCACCACGCGAATGGCGTTCAGAGAACAGTAATTCTGATTTTCGCAATGATGCTCGCACTGCTTGACGGTGCACTCAATGCTGGTGTTTGCGGTGTTGCCGTTTTTCTCGACCATACTATCGCCTCCTTATTTGGTTTTCGATGATAGTATCGCCAAAGCACGGACAATTATACGGTGGCGGCTGCAGAAACGGTATATTCGTGCAGATTTCCTTCGTAGATCACTTCCCCCCGAAGCTTCTCCAGCATCACGGGGCGGATCAGGCTGAACGGACGGTCAAACTCGGCGATCCCGCATTCGAAAAGCGTTTCGGAAACGAATTGCGAGCAGGTATAGCGCCGCTTGGAGGCGTGGGATTTTCCGATCAGATTCAAAAACATACCGATGTAATTGTATCCGTATCGCTTGGCGTGATCGCTGAAGTAGGAGAGTCTCTGCTCGGCAAGATCGTATTGCTCGGACGTGACCGGCAGAGCGATCACCTTGGCAGGTATCCTGCGGCAACGGGCGAGAAAGCCCGTGTCGGGGCTTTCTTTGCGGAATTTTCCGTAAAAAGGAAAACGGCTGTATGCACGGCTGAAGGAATACATCGCATTCAGCGACGGTTCCAACGCCAGCGCCGAATGGGTATAGCGGTCGTGGGTCAAGCGATGCACTGCCCGCGCCACCAGCGATTCGGTAGCGGTCAGCACAACGTACAGATATTTTTGCTCGGTCATGGGATCCTCGTAGCGGGTTAGATCAACTGCAGTTGATATTCGTTAACAATAGTTTACCACACCGCGCGGATTTTGTCAAGAGAGGGCGGTGACTTCACAGAACTTTCACATTCGGAGCGCTCCGCTTTCAATATCGGCGATCAGCCCGTCCAGCAGATCGGCGGCGCACCTGCACAGAGCGGGACAGGGACGCTTCCCGTAATACTCTGCCGTCCGTGCCGCGGGAGTGGGCGCCGACGCGCCGGACTGCAGTCCCAGCAGATCGCGGCAGACGTAGGAGCCGTTGACCTCGGCAAAGCGGCGGGCAAACTCTTGCTCGATGGCGTAGAGCCGCGCCTTGGGTGCGCCGGTCTCGGGCGTTCCGTAGCCGTAGAGCTGACCGATGACCATCATTGCGCCGCTGACCGTACCGCAGATCTCCCGTAGCCGTCCCACACCGCCGCCCAGCGGCGAAACGAGCTTAGCGGCTACCGTCCGCTCCAGCCCCAGCTCGTCGGCAAAGGCGCAGAATACTGCCTGCGCGCAGTTGTAGCCCTCGTAAAAGAGCGCTTCGGCTTTTTCTCCGTGGGTCATTGGATCACCTCGTTTCGTTTGCTTCCATTATAACATCCTCTTTACAATCCGTCAAGAATTATTCACAAAAAATTCATCCTATCTCCTCTTGACATTTGCGATACGGGAAGCTATAATTAGTTAGAAAACTAATTAGTTCAGAAAGGAAGCAATTATGGAAGAAAAACATCCTCCCCGTCCGCCTCATCCTACGCCGATGATGCAGATCATCCATCTGTCCAAGCTGTTCCGGGATCAGCTGCGGCGGGCATCCGAGGAAGCGGGCGTCCCCTGCGGCTACCGTATGATCCTGATGGAGCTGTCGCACTGTGAAAAAGCCACCCAATACGAGCTGGCAAAACGCACCCATCTGACCGCTCCCACGGTCAGCGTAACGCTTCAGAAGATGGAGCACGAGGGCTACATCGTCCGCGTCCCCGACGAGAACGATCTGAGACAAATGCAGGTCTCGCTGACCGAAAAGGGCGTCCAGGCGGAAGCCGATAACCGCGCCCGCGCCAACGAGCTGGAGCAAGCTCTGTTAGACGGCTTTTCCGAAGAAGATCGGCAAACCCTCGTGGCGTTGCTGACGCAAATGGAAGATAATCTGCACCACAAGGCAGCACTTCCCCCTCCCCCAATTTCCCTACGAAAGGAACCACCAAATGAAACGATGGTATAAGTACATCAAACCCTATCTCCCCTATTTTATCTTAGGACCGCTGTGTATGATCATCGAGGTCGTGGGCGAAATGCTGATGCCCACCTTTCTGACGTCGGTCATCGACGGTGGCAACGACGGCACGCTGACCGTTGCCAAAAGCATCATCACCTCCCTGCTGATGATCCTTACCGCTATCATTATGATGGCGGGCGGCGTTGGCGGCTCCTACTTCGGTAGCAAGGCATCGGTCAACTTTGCCGCTGATCTGCGGGAGGACGTTTACCGTAAGGTACAGAAGTTCTCCTTTGCCAACATCGACAAGTTTTCCACCGGCTCGCTGGTCACGCGACTGACCAACGACGTGACCCAGATGCAGAATATGGTCAACATGATGCTCCGTATGATGCTCCGCTCCCCCGGTATGCTCATCGGCGGTCTGATCAAGGCGATCCGTCTGAAGCCCTCGCTGGCAACCGTGTTGGCTGTCTCCATTCCCCTGCTGCTGCTCTCGGTGGTGGGCATCATCCGCACCGGCTTCCCCCGTTTCTCTAAGATGCAGACCAAGGTGGACGGTCTGAACAACGCCGTCCAGGAAAGCGTGACCAACGTGCGCGTAGTCAAGTCCTTCGTCCGCGAGGAGCACGAGACCGAAAAATTCAAGACTGCCAACCGCGATCTGAAGGAAAGCGGTATGGCGGCGATGCGGGTTATGATCTTTATGCAGCCCGTGATGACCATTTTCATGAACCTGACCACGCTGGCTGTGATCTGGTTTGGCGGAAACATCGTACTGGATAACGGAATGACGGTCGGTCAGTTGTCTGCCTTCATCACCTACGTCACCCAGATCCTCTCCTCGCTGATGATGGTGACCATGATGCTGATGATGTCCTCCCGTGCCCTTGCCTCCGCCCGCCGTATCTCTGAGGTTCTGGATGAAAAGGTGGATCTGAACGACGAGACTGCCGCGCATCCCGAGCTGACCGTGCAAAAGGGCGAGATCACCTTTGAAAAGGTCACCTTCCGTTACTACAAGGACAGCGTCGACCCCGTGCTGGATCAGATCGATCTGACCATCCCTGCCGGCTCCACCGTGGGCATTATCGGCTCTACGGGATGCGGCAAGACCTCGCTGGTCTCGCTGATCCCCCGTCTGTACGACGTGGACGAGGGCGCGGTGAAGATCGACGGCGTGGACGTCCGCGACTACTCGCTCTATCATCTGCGGGAGGGCGTGGGCATGGTTCTGCAGAAGAACGTGCTCTTCTCGGGCACTATTGAGGAAAACCTCCGTTGGGGCGACGAGAACGCCACCGACGAAGAAATGAAGCGCGCCGCCGAGAGCGCCCAGGCTGACAAATTCGTCAGCGCCTTCCCCGCCGGCTACGACACTATGCTGGATCAGGGCGGCGTCAACGTATCGGGCGGTCAGAAGCAGCGTCTGTGTATCGCCCGCGCCCTGCTCAAGAAGCCCAAGATCATCATTCTGGATGACTCCACCTCCGCGGTGGATACCGCTACCGAGGCGCAGATCCGCAAGGCATTCCGCACTGATCTGGCAGGCTCTACCAAGATCATCATCGCCCAGCGCATCGGCTCGGTAATGGATGCCGATCAGATCGTCGTTATGGACGACGGCAGGATCACCGGCATCGGCACCCACGACGAGCTGCTGGCAAACAACACCGAATATCAGGAAATCTACTACTCTCAGATGGACAAGGAGGGGAAATAAACAATGGCAAGAACGCTTGAACAACTGCAAAAGCAATATAACAGCTCCTCCAACGCCAAGGGTCCCGGCGGACCTATGAGAGGCCCGGGCAAAGGCCCCGGCGGCGGTCCCGGACGAGGACCGGGCGGTCGCGGTCCCGGCGGAAAGCCGAAGAACACCAAGCAGACTATCGGACGTCTGCTCTCCTATCTGAAGCCTCACTACGGCAAGCTGGTGTTGGTGCTCTGCTGTATGCTGATCTCCACGGTCACTTCCCTCTGCGGCTCCTTTATGCTGATGCCCATCATCAACCACATCGCAGGCGTTGCCACCACCGCCAAGGACGGTGCGATGGCTGTGCTGGCAGATAAATGCATCACCTTCTGCACCGGCGGTATGATCGATCTGCTGGGCAACACACAGCTAACCGAGGTACTGGTCTATCTGATCACTGCTCTGCTGATCCTGCTGAGCATCTATCTGGTTGGCATTGGCACCACCTATCTGCAGAGCAGGCTGATGCTGCACGTCACGCAAAACACGCTGGAGAAGATCCGCAACGATCTGTTTGAAAAGCTCCAGAAGCTGCCCGTCCGCTACTTCGACTCCCATCCCACCGGCGAGATCATGTCCCGCTTCACCAACGACGTGGACAACATCGACATGATGCTGAACAACTCGCTGACCTCGCTGATCTCGGGCAGCGTGACCCTCATCGGAACCTTCGTCTTTATGATCACCACCAACTGGGTGCTGACGCTGATCACCATCGTCTTCATCCCCATCTTCGCCATCGGCGGTGCCGCCATCGCCAAAGCCTCCCGCAAGCATTACAGCGGTCAGCAGTACGCGCTGGGCGCGGTCAACGGCTACATCGAGGAGACCGTTTCGGGGCAGAAGGTGGTCAAGGTGTTCAACCATGAGGATACCTGCGTAGACGAATTTGCCGCCCTCAACGGCGACCTGCGCGACAAGCAGTTCAAATCTCAGTTCTACGGCGGCATCATGGGTCCCATCATGGGCAACACCTCTCAGATCTCCTACGCCGTCACCATCGGCGTGGGCGGCATTATGATGTGTACCTCGGGCTTCACCCCCGGCGGTCTGACCGTTTTTGCCAACTATTCCCGTCAGTTCTCTATGCCCATCAACCAGATCTCCCAGCAGATGTCCACAGTCTTCTCTGCACTGGCTGGCGCGGAGCGGGTCTTTGCGGTGATGGACATGGAGCCCGAGCTGCCCGACGCGCCCGACGCGGTGGATATGCCCGCTATGCGCGGAGACGTAGTACTGGAGAACGTGACCTTCGGCTACAATCCCGACAAGACCATCCTGAAGAACATCTCGCTCTACGCCCATCCCGGACAGAAGATCGCCTTCGTGGGCTCCACCGGCGCAGGCAAGACCACCGTCACCAATCTGCTCAACCGCTTCTACGACATTGAAGAGGGCAGGATCACCATCGACGGCGTGGACATCAAGCAGATCAAGCGGGAGGTACTGCGCTCCAACATCGCGATGGTACTGCAGGACACCCATCTGTTCACCGGTACGGTGATGGAGAACATCCGCTACGGCAGACCCGACGCCACCGACGAGGAGGTCATCGCCGCCGCTAAGACCGCGTCTGCGCACTCCTTCATCATGCGTCTGTCCGACGGCTATCAGACCATGCTGGAGGGCGACGGCGCCAATCTGTCCCAGGGTCAGCGACAGCTGCTGAACATCGCCCGTGCGGCGATCTCCAAGGCGCCCATCCTGGTGCTGGACGAGGCGACCTCCTCGGTTGATACCCGTACCGAGCGGCACATCGAGCACGGTCTGGCGCGGCTGATGAAGGATCGCACCACCTTCGTCATCGCCCATCGCCTCTCCACCGTCCGCAACGCCAACGCCATTATGGTACTGGAGCAGGGTGTGATCATCGAGCGGGGCGACCACGACGATCTGCTCTCTCAAAAGGGACGCTACTACGAGCTCTACACCGGCAAGAAGGAGCTGGATTAAGAGAAACGCCAAGGGGCGTCTCAAGGGGCTCTGCCCCTTGAACCCCGCCAAGAACCTTTTTGAAAAAAGGTTCTTGGAACTCCAAAAACTTTACTAAAGGGAGGCAAATTCTTGCCTCCCTGTTTTTTCCCAATATCACCTCCCGCAACGGCATAGCCAAGGAAAGAGGAGAATGGTTCGGAAGGAGGGGAAAAACTTCGGCGTTTGAGATAGTTTTCCCCTCCTTCCGACATAGAATTTGCACTTATCTATAATCAGAAAGTAGAATAACATATACTCCTTTCCATTTTTTACTTTCCCCTGCCCTTGTATGACCCCGCCCGCCAAGCGGCAATACTATCCACACGAAAGTTCAGATAAGGGTGGATGTCAAAAGTGGCGTATCAATTGTTCAAATTCTATAACAAAGTCGATCTTTGCGGGATCAATACCTCCAAGCTGAGAACCCTCACGGCAGAGGAGATGAAGGTTCTGCTGAAAGCCGCCCACGACGGGGACGACGAGGCGCGGAACACCCTCATCGACGGAAATCTGCGGCTGGTGCTGTCCATCGTCCAGCGATTCCAGAGCCGTGGGGAAAACCCCGACGATCTCTTTCAGGTGGGCTGTATCGGGCTGATCAAGGCGGTAGACAATTTCAACGTGGATATGGACGTGAAATTCTCCACCTACGCCGTTCCCATGATCATCGGCGAGGTGCGCCGCTATCTCAGAGACAACAACGCCGTCCGAGTCAGCCGAAGCGTTCGCGACCTTGCCTACAAAGCGCTGAGCGCCCGGGAGCTTTTGTCCCGCACCATGGCACGGGAGCCTACCGTGGAGGAGATCGTCGCCGCGCTTGCCAAGAACGGCTTTGAACACACCAAAGAGGAGGTAGTATCGGCACTGGAAGCCATCGTGGAGCCGATCTCGCTGTACGATCCCGTCTATACCGACGGGAACTCCGATTCCCTGTACGTGATGGATCAGATCAGCGATCCCTCCTGCAGCGACGAGGTGTGGGTAGAAAGCATCGCCCTGAAGGAAGCACTGGAGCATCTGTCCAGCCGAGAAAAAATGATCATCAGCCTGCGCTTCTTCAAGGGCAAGACCCAAATGGAGATCGCCGCCGCCATCGGCATCTCGCAGGCGCAGGTCTCACGACTGGAGAAGGGCGCGCTGGAGCGAATCCGCAAGGAATTGTAACCCGATCGCCGCCAACCGTCGGGGATTTTCCGATCCATTATCATGCCGTTACAAAAAATCCTCCAAAATTAACAGTTTGTTCAATTGTTTCGAAGAATTTGTGATAAAATAAATGTAGTATACTCTTTTGGGAGGCAACCGTGAACGCACGAACTCAATTGATCAAATTTACCGCCGTTTGGCTGGCGATCTTCATCATCTGCAGTATCCTTTCGGCTTTTGCCTATTCCTCGGACAGCGACGACCCAAGCAAGCCGTCTGACAGCGATGATCCGAAGGTCGTCGACAAGACCAAGGAGGACGCCCCCGACAAGCGTCCCGACTCCACCGACTCTGCCGACACTCCCGATGATCCCGATGATCCCGCCACCGATCCAGACAGCGGAACGCCCTACGCCGAGCTGACCTATTCTGCCGAGAACGCGCAGTACCTGATCTTCGTGGACGCCGGACACGGTTGGTTCGATAACGGCTCCTCGGTACGGCTGACTGCAGACGGTGAATACGTCTACGAGAAAAAGGACGAGAATAACCGAACCGTCCGCGACGAGAACGGCGATATCGTCTACGTCACCGAAAGCGGCAAGACCGTAACGGAAGACGAATTCGAATACGTCTACGAAAAGGACATCAATCTCCAGCTTGCCAAGAAGTTGAAGAAGGCACTGGAGAAGATGGGCTATACGGTTGGCGAGACCCGTCCCGGAGATGCGAACGAGGACTGTCCCGTTAATCTGGTCAACGGTATCTTCTACGCCAAAGACCGTCCCGCATACGTCAACGAGCAGGGCGCAGATTATTTCGTCAGCATCCATTGCAACACCTATACCGATTCCGCAGTTTACGGCACCCGTCTCTTCTATTCAACCACCCGCGACGCCACTCTGCGGCTGGCAACCGCGATTCTGCAGTCCATGCAGACGACCATGAGCGACAAGGTCACGCTGAGCATTGATAACCAGCTCTACATACTGCTGTACAGCTCTATGCCCACGGTGCTGATCGAGAGCGGCTTCCTCACCAACGCCGACGATCTCGCCAAGCTCACAGATCCCGATTGGCAGGATCAGTTCGTCTGTGCCATCGCCAAGGGCGTGGACGCCGATCTGCACGCACAGGCCGCACAATGAGTACGGACAAGCATACGATTCCCCCCGCCGCAGAGCCGCCACACTCCGCGGCGGGCGATTTTCACGGGACACGGGACAGCGATTTTTCTCTCTCAGAGTCTGCACCGCTTCGCTTTGCCGAGGCGATCTCCAAGGTGGAGGCAGACCGCCTGCGGGAAGGCATCGGCACGTTGGGAGAAAAGACGCTCCACGCGGTGCTGAAGCATTTTTATGAGCCCGATCCCGCCTTCCACGAGCAAAAGATCGGCTCCTACTTTGCCGATATCGCCAAGGACGGTCGGATCGTCGAGATCCAGACCCGAGGGCTCTATCGGCTGAAAAAGAAGCTCTCTGTCTTTTTGCAAAAGGGCTACGCCGTGACGGTAGTCCATCCCGTTCCCCGCACCCGCTGGATCTACTGGATCGACGGAGAGGGCAATCTGTCCAACCGCCGCAAGTCCCCCAAAACGGGACGTCCCCACGCCGCCGCCCCCGAGTTGGCGTCGCTGGACGAGCTGGTGGGCACGCCCGGTCTGACCTTCGTGATCCTACTTCTGGACGTGGAGGACTTCCGCAATCTGGACGGCTGGGGAAGAGGCGGTAAACGGGGCTCCACCCGCTTTGAGCGGATGCCCGTAACCTATGTGGAAGAGATCCGCCTATCCGCCCCCGAGGATTGGCGCCGCATCCTGCCCGAAGGACTTCCCTCTCCCTTCACCGCCGCCCGGTTCTATCAAAAAGGCGGCTATCCCACTCGCGGCGGCTACTACGCGCTGAAGCTGTTCGAAAAGCTGGGGCTGGTGCGTCGGGCAGGAACGCAGGGAAAGGCGTTTTTGTACGAGATTTGTGAGCCTGTCGATCAATAGACCCGTTTGCGTCATTTGCAAACGGGTCTATTGGGCGTTTTTCGATCATTTTTCGAAGTTTCGTCAATCCTATTGACATTTTAGCCTTTCTGTGGTAAAATTGATTTACAAAATCACGAAAGCGAGAACCTTTATGACCCTCGGACAAAAGATCCGCGCGCTCCGCAAGGAGCGTTCTATGACGCAAGCGGCGCTCTGCGGAGACTATATGACCCGCAATATGCTCAGCCAGATCGAAAACGATCTGGCAAGCCCTTCCTTGCAGACCGTCTGCTTCCTGGCAAAGCAATTGTCGGTGCCGATAGGCTACCTGCTGGACGAGGACGCCGACGCGCTGGTCTACCGCAAGGCGGGGCTGATTGAGCAGATCCGCGCCCACTATGCCTCCGGTCGCTGGCAGGACTGTATCGACACCTGCAAGCAGCTCAGCGACTTCGACGACGAGCTGGCGCTTCTGCTTGCCGATTGCTATTTGCAGGAGGGGCTGGAGACCTACCGCAAGGGCTATCTGGAAAGCGCGCGCAATCTGCTGGACACCTGTCTGCGCTTTACCGCCCGCACCTGCTATCCGAAACGCGCCATTGAAGAGAAGGCAAGCACCCTTCTTACCATTATTGATTGCGCCAAGGAGCACAAGGGGAGCGATCCCAACCTGTGCATTGCGGACGATCACGTCGGCTTCGGCGAGGAATACCTGTACAACACCCTGCTTCTTCTGATCGACCGTGGCAAGCACGAGCCTGCCGCTCAGCTTTTCGACAGCGTTCGCCTGATTTCCCCCCTTTACCGAAAGCACATCAACGCCCGTTTGGCGCAGGCTGCCTACAACTACCAGCGTGCCGCCGCTCTGCTCCGCGAGGTACTGGAAGAGGCTACCCCCGAAGCGGACGCCCTCTTCCTGTTGCGGATCTATACCGATCTGGAAAACTGCTCCAAATCCATGTCCGATTACGAAGGAGCGTACCGCGCCGCCGTTGCCAAGAGCGAGCTGACCGATCGGTTTCGGCTGTGATACGGATCCATATTACAGAAATCCCTTGGACGAGAGGCATCTCATCCAAGGGATTTTCCGTATACTCCGCCCATTTTGGCACATACTGAATGCAAAGTCCTTTCCCTCACAGGAGCATTCGTATGAACTCTCATGCGCCTCTCTCTTTGCCCGTCCGCATCCTCGGCTTTGCCGAGACCGTCCTCCGCCCGCTTCTGCCGGCGATGCTGGCAGCCACGCTCATCGAAACGGTGACCGCTCTGGCGGTCTCGTTCGGCGGATTGCCTACTACGGGGACGGTCTTCGCCGTCGCGACGGCGGCAGGAGACGCCTTCTTCTATTTCTTCCCGATTCTGCTGGCGTACAGCCTTGCGGGAGCCATCGGATGCAATCAACCGCTGGCGATCCTGACGGCGGCGATCCTGCTGCATCCCGCGCTTTCGGCTTGGCTTGCCCCCGCACAATCGACGGGCGGCACGGGGTATGCGGGAGCGGTACTGCCCATCCTGCTTGCCATCCCTTTGCTGAAGTGGATCGAGCGCCTTGCCGAACGGTTCCTGCCCGTCGCCGTCAAGGGTTTGCTGAAGCCCGTAGCAATGCTTGCCGTCTGCATTCCCGCCACGCTGTTCGCCATCGGTCCCTCATGTGCCCTCGTCGGCACGCTCGCCGTCCGCGGATTCCATCTGCTGTATCAGAGGATCGATTGGGCGGCATCGCTCCTGCTGTCGTTTGCAATGCCGCTGTTATTGCTCTTGGGAGCAGACCGTCTGCCCGTGGTCTCGGAAGTCCCCGCGCTTTGGAATATCGCGCACTTTTCGGTATCGGCGGCGCTGTTCGGTGCGGCGATCGCTCACCTTCTGCATAGCCGCGACCGTGGTCACAGGCAGGTCTCGTTGGGCGCGGCACCGGGGACGCTGGCAGGATCGGACGCACTCGCCCTCTACGGCGTCTGTCTGCACTCGGGACGGACGCTACTCGCCGTCTCTCTCGCCGCCGCAACGGGCGGCCTGTTCGGGGCGGTATCGGGCGCACTGAGCGGGATTTCGGATGTCGCTCCTACGGTCGTCTCGATCGTAGGAGCCATCCTCAGCGGCGAGACGGGCGTCAACGGCTTTGCGGGCAATCTGCCTGCCCTCGCCGTCACCTTTCTGTCGCCCGCTCTGCTGAGCTGTTTGCTGACCTTGTGGAGCGTCCCCGGGAGAGCGAAGGCTTCCCCGACGGCGCAAGGTCGTGAGCAGAGCGACCGAACCCGCCCCGACGGGATCACCGCCGCCGTTGAAATCGCTCCTTCCCCTATCACCGTTGCCAGCCCGCTGAGCGGAAAGGTGATCCCTCTGTCTCAAATGGACGATCCTGCCTTCGCCGCAGGCGTGATGGGGCAGGGGTGCGCGATCCTTCCGGTGCTGGGGAAGGTCTACGCGCCGAGCGACGGTACGGTCACCTCGGTTGCGGCGGCGGGCAACAGCTTCACCTTCGAGACCGACGGCGGCGTGGAGCTGTTGATCCACGTAGGTCGTGCCTCCTCCGACGGATCGGAACAGCGCTTTTTCCCCTGTTGCCGCTCCGGCGACGCGGTGAAGGCGGGCGATCTGCTGCTGTCCTTTGACATCGACGGCCTGCGCCGTGCGGGCGTAGATCTCACCACCCCGCTTCTGATCATCAACGCCGAGCGGTACGGGGATCTCTCGCTCACCTGTGAAAGCCGCGTCGCATCGGGCGACCGACTGCTGACGCTGGCGCCCAAAGAATGACCGTCCGCCGTCTATGGTGAAATTCAACGAATCGGAGAGCGAAATTTTGTTGATTTCGTCCTCCGATTTTGCTTGATTTCCTCGAAAAAAATGGTATAATAGTATGGTAAAGAAAATCAGCCTATAAGTGCCGATCGCGGTCGGTATCGGAAAGGATATTACTATGCGACAGGGTTTTGATAACCAAAAATATCTGAGAATGCAATCGGAATGTATCCGCGAGCGCATCGGTCAATTCGGAGGCAAGCTCTATTTGGAGCTGGGCGGTAAGCTGTTCGACGATTACCACGCCTCCCGCGTGCTTCCGGGCTTCGAGCCGGACAGCAAGATCCGTATGCTCGCTCAGCTCAAAGACGAGCTGGAGATCGTCATCTCCATCAACGCGGGCGATATTGAAAAAAGCAAAAAGCGCGGCGATCTGGGCATCACCTACGACGACGAGGTGCTCCGCCTCACCGACGCCTTCCGCGCGCTGGGGATGATGGTGGGAAGCGTCTGCATCACCCGTTACACCGGTCAGCCCGGCGTAGACGTCTTCATCCGACGGCTTCAGAATCTGGGCATCAAAAGCTACAAGCACTACCCCATCGAGGGTTATCCCTACGACGTCCGCAAGATCGTCAGCGAGGAAGGCTTTGGCAAGAACGAATACATTGAGACCACCCGTCCGCTGGTGCTGGTCACCGCGCCCGGTCCCGGAAGCGGCAAGATGGCAACCTGCCTATCTCAGCTTTATCACGAGAATAAGCGGGGCGTCAAGGCGGGCTACGCCAAATTTGAGACCTTCCCCGTGTGGAATCTTCCCCTGAAGCATCCCGTGAACGTTGCCTACGAGGCGGCAACTGCCGATCTGGACGACGTGAACATGATCGACCCCTTCCATCTGGAGGCATACGGCAAAACCGCCGTCAACTACAATCGCGACATCGACATCTTCCCCGTGCTGAAGGCAATGATGGAGCGTATCCAGGGCAGTTCCCCCTATCAGTCGCCCACCGACATGGGCGTCAATATGGCAGGCTACTGCATCTTCGATCAGGACGCGGTTTGCGAAGCCTCCCGTTTGGAGATTTTGCGCCGCTATTATCAGGCGCAGGTGGCGATCCGTCAGGGCGAGGCTGCCGAGACGCAGAAGGAAAAGCTGGAGCTGCTGATGCAGCAGACCGGCGTATCCGACGCCCTCTGTCCCGCTATTGACGCGGCGCTTTGCAAAGCCGCCGATACCGGTGCTCCCGCCGCCGCAATGGTGCTCCCCGACGGCAGGGTCGTTACGGGCAAGACCAGTTCCCTGCTGGGTCCCTCAGCGGCGCTCCTGCTCAACGCCCTCAAGGCGTTGGCGGGTATCGACAAGGAGGTCGATCTGATCAGCCGCGAGACGCTGGAGCCCATCTGTCGTCTGAAGATCGAGAATCTGAAGAACCGCAATCCCCGCCTGCACTCCGACGAGGTGCTGATCGCCCTTTCCATCAGCTCGGCAACCGATCCCGTTGCCGCCCGCGCCATGGCGGAGCTGTCCAGCCTCAGCGGCTGTGACGCGCACTTTACCGTGATCCTCTCCTCCGTGGATGAGAAGACCTACAAAAAGCTGGGCATCAACGTCACCAGCCAGCCGAAGTATCAGGTACGCAAGCTCTATCACGGGTAAGCAAGGAACTTTTTAGAAAAGCAGGGCAAATACTTGCCCTGCTTTGGTTATTTTGCGTACTCGGAAAGTCCGATCTCCGTCAGATACTCGTTATACGGATCCATATAGTACGCTCGGTTTTCGTCAAAATCCTTCCACGCGGTGGTGACGATGCGGTAGGCCGTGTCCAGCGACCGCTCACATTCCTCCGTCTGCCCAAGCCGCTTCTGACAGGCGGCGATCCGCTGATAGAAGCCCCAATGGAAGGTCTGCATTCCCGCCCACAGATATTGATCCTGCCCCACGGCACCTTCGATCAAAAAGGTTTCCAGGACGGCAAGCCCTCTGCGGTATGCCTTCAGCGCCTCGGGAACGTAGTCGGCGGGGGTGAAATCCCGAAACGTGACGTTTTGCTCCTCCATGCGAAACCAAGCGTCCCCTTCCTCCATGCAGACGCGATACAGGTCTTGCAAGTGCGCGCAACGGGATAAAATCGCGCCGTTTAGCTTATCCTTGCCTTTCAGATTAAAGGCGACGGCGTCATTTTTCAGCAGTACGGAATCTGGCAGGCTTTCCAAGATCTGTTTTGCCTGCTCGTAATCGTTCTTTTGGAGACAGATCTGCGCCTGCAGCTCCTTCATTCGGCAAACGCGGGCGAAATCCCTGCTTTCCGACAGCAATTTCTGACACAGCTCCATCAAAACGTCGCCGTATTCGTTGTTTTCGTTGAGCCTGCGGTAGGCTTCGATCAGACGCTCCAGCAGAATCTCGTTGTCGGGATAGTCCTTCAGCGCCGCCTTCATGGTTTCGGCATAGCGCAGAGGGTCGTCGTAAAAATACGCCCCTGCATCCGCAACGATCTGCTCGATCTTCGCCTTTTGGGCGCGGAGATCAAAGTCAAAGAGAACGTCCAGCGATATTTCGAAATAGCCCGCCAGCAGGGGGATGATCGCCATATCGGGATAGGTCAGCCCCGACTCCCATTTGCTCACCGCCTGCGGAGACACCGACATCGCCTCGGCAAGGGCTTCCTGGGTGATGCCCTTCTTCTTGCGCAGCTCGCGGATTTTGGTGCCGATATTGATTTGGTTCATAACAGTTCCTCGATTCCAAAGATTGTGACGCGCTTCACTGTCTGTATTGTAGCACAGGATGACGGGCAATGTCAATGACGCGGTGTTAGAGAAAAATCAACCGTCGGTTGCGTCGGTTGAGAAAGCAAAGAGCCATGGCTATTTTTACTATGGCTGATTGTTTGTACAGATGAAATCAATCGTTGCGGACAATCCGGGAGGGTCTGTCCCTACAGGACTCGCCCAAATCCAAATCGGCGTGGCAAAAATTTGCCACGCCTTTCTAAAAGTTCTTGAAGGAGGTTTGGAGGGAACTTCTTTCAAGAAGTTCCCTCCAAAATTCATTGATTCAATACCGCAATCAAAATCTCCGCGCCTGCTTGGATCTCTTCGTCGGTGATGTTCAGCGGAGGGAGGAGACGGATGGTGTCCGCGCCTGCGGTGAGGACGAGCAGTCCGGCCTCAGCCGCCGCCTTCAGATAGTCGGCGGGGGTGCCTTCCACCTGGAAGCCCAGCATCAGACCCTTGCCCCGCACGCCCTTGACGGCACGGGGTGCGGCAGACAGGACCGTCTCGCGGATCAGCTCGCCCTTGCGGGTGACCTCGTCCAGAAATCTGGGCGCGGTCAGCTTATCCAGCACTACCAGCGCGCCTGCCGCCGCGATGGGGTTGCCGCCGAAGGTGGAGCCGTGCTGTCCCTTGCCCAGGGTGTCGGCGCACTTTTCGCCGCAGAGGAAGGCGCCGATGGGCAGTCCGCCGCCCAGCCCCTTCGCCAGCGTCAGCACGTCGGGGAGAATGCCCGAATGCTGATAGGCGAACATCTTGCCGGTTCGTCCGATGCCGCACTGCACCTCGTCCAGGATCAGGAGCAGGTCGCGCGCGTCACAGAACTTGCGGAGCGCTTCCAAATAGGAGGGCTCCAGCGGATAGACGCCGCCCTCGCCCATGACGGGCTCCGCCATGACGGCGCAGATATCGGGAGTGTAAGCCGCCTCCAGCGCTTCCGCGCTCCCTGCCTCTACGTAGGCAAAGCCCGTGGGGAAGGGATAGAACCACTGGTGGAATTTATCCTGACCGGTTGCCATGAGGGTGTTCATCGTGCGGCCGTGGAAGGAGGATCTGAGGGTGAGGATCGTGCCTCTGCCCTCGCCGTATTTGTCGTAGGAGTATTTGCGGGCGACCTTGATGGCACCCTCGTTTGCCTCCGCGCCCGAGTTGGCGAGGAATACGCGGGAGAGCCCCGACAGCGCGGTCAGCTTTGCCGCCAGCTTAGCGGAGGATTCGGTATAGTAATAGTTGCAGACGTGCTGTGCACGGTGCAGCTGTTCGGTCACAGCGGCGATCCAGTCCTCGTCGCAAAGACCGAGGGCGTTGACGCCGATACCGCTGGTAAAGTCGATATATTGCTTGCCGTCGGCATCGTACCAGGTGGCACCCTTGCCGTGATCGACGGCGATGGGCAGTCTGCCGTAGGTCTGCATCATCGCAGACTGCTCCAGCGCAATGATTTCGTGGTTGGTCATATTGGTTTCTCCTGTATATAAATTGTAGTAGCTGATTATAAGTTAAACTAACAGCCCCATCAGCCAAGGAAGATGAGGGGGTGAGGAGCCATCGCTTCGGCGATGGCGGAGAGGGGGAGAAGGAAACTTCGGCGTTTGAGATGGTTCCTTCTCCCCCTCTCCTTGCAATTCCGCAAAGCGGAATTGCTACCTTAGAAGGTATATAAGCTCTTGTCAGCTTCTATAGTCGCCGTTGATCTTGACGTATTCGTAGGTCAGATCACAGCCCCAGGCGGTGGCGTAGTCCGCGCCGCTCTTCATATCTACGTCGATGTAAATGACCTGTTGGGTCAGGATCTTCTTGGCAATATCCTCGTCGAAGGGGATGCCGCGTCCGTTGACGCACACGGGGATCGAGCCCTCGCAGCTGCGGAAGGAAACGTCCACCTTGTCGGGATTCATGTCCACGCCGGCATAGCCCAGGGCACAGAGGATGCGTCCCCAGTTGGCGTCGGCACCGAACATCGCCGCCTTCACCAGCGACGAGCGGATCACCGACTTCGCCAGCACTTTGGCGTCGTCGTGGTTCGCCACGCCCGAAACGGTGCATTCCAACAGCTTGGTGGCACCCTCGCCGTCGGCGGCGATAGCCATCGCCATAGAGCGGCAGAGCAGGAAGAGCGCGGATTTGAAGGTCTCGTAAGCCTCGCCCTCGGTATCGATCAGCGCATTTCCGGCGCATCCCGATGCAAGGACGGTGACCATATCGTTGGTGGAGGTGTCACGGTCTACGCTGACCATGTTGAAGGTGTCTCCAATGGCGTAGCGGAGCGCCTTTTGCAGTAGCTCGGGCGTGATGGCAACGTCGGTGGTGATAAAGCCCAGCATAGTCGCCATATTGGGTTCGATCATGCCGCTTCCCTTGCAGATACCGCCCAGCGCGACGGTTTTGCCGCAAAGCTTAAAGGAGTAGGAGAACTCCTTTTTCTTGGTGTCGGTGGTCATAATGGCGGTGGCGGCGGCATCGCCTGCCTCCGCGTCGTTCCACAGGGCGTGCTTCAGGGGACGGATCGCCGCCAAAATCGGCTCCAGAGGGAGCGGTACGCCGATGACACCGGTGGACGCAACGATCACGTCGTCGGGGGAAATGCCCAGCTCTTCTGCCAGTGCCTTGCAGGTAGCCTCCGCCTTGTCGTAGCCGTCGGAGTTGCAGGTGTTGGCGTTGCCGCTGTTGCAGATCACCGCCTGGGCGTAGCCGTTGGCAAGATGCGCGCGGGTAACGCCCACGGGTGCGGCGTAGACTTTATTTTGGGTATACACGCCCGCGGCGGCGCAGGGGGCGTCGGCTACGATGAGGGCGACGTCCTTTTTGCTGGTATTCTTCCGAATGCCGCAGTGCATACCGGCGGCGCGGAAGCCTTTGGCGGCACAAACGCCGCCACTAATCTCGGTCAGTTTCATGGTGTTAGATCCTTTCGGTTGTGATCAGATAGCGGGAGGGATCATATCAATGCCGGTGTTCTCGGCAAGTCCCATCCGCAGGTTCATATTCTGAATCGCCTGTCCTGCGGCGCCCTTGAACATATTGTCGATGACGGAGGAGATGATCAACGTCCCCGTCCGTTCGTCGGCGTGGAGCGAGATGTCGCAGTAGTTGGACATCCGCACGTTCTTGACGTTGGCGTAAGCGCCCAGCGGCAGGACGCGGACGAAGGGCTCGTCCTTGTAGTAGTCGCAGTAGGCGGCGTGGATAGTGGCAAGGTCGGTCTTCATCCTGCAGTAGATGGAGGACTCGATGCCGCGGTTGATGGGGAGCAGGTGGGGGACGAAGGTGATCTTCATATCCTTCCCTGCCAAATGGGAGAGGGTCTGCTCGATCTCGGGGGTGTGACGGTGCACGCCCGCCTTGTAGGCGGCGAAGGCTTCGTTGGTGTCGGGATAGTGGGTGCCCTGGGTCAGTCCTCTGCCCGCACCGGTGACGCCCGACTTGGAGTCGATGACGATGCCGTCGGTCTCGACGAGCCCTTTCGTCAGCGCAGGAGCAAGACCCAGCGCGATGGAGGTGGGGTAGCAACCGGGATTGGCGATGATCTTCTGCTCCTTTACCGCCGCTCTGTGCAGCTCGGGGATGCAGTAGACCGCATCCTTATGCAGCTCGGGGCAGGTATAGGATTTCTGATACCATTTTTGGTAATCTTCTTCGTTTTCCAGTCTAAAATCGGCGCCCAGGTCGATGAGGAGCGCCCCCGTCTCGGCGCACTCTGCCGCCAGCGGCTCAGACAGTCCGTGAGGCAGTGCGGCAAACACCACGTCGCACTCCTCTGCCATCTTAGCGGCGTCGGTCAGCGGCATCTCGCAGACCTTCGCCAGATTGGGATAGACCTCAGAGATCTTCTTTCCCTCAAAGGAAACCGAGGAAATAGCGACCAGCTCCGCCGCAGGGTGAGTCAGAATCAAACGAACCAGCTCGGCGCCCACATACCCGGTAGCACCGACGATTCCCACACGAATTTTCATAAATTTTTATCCTCCTCCGAGGCTCTGCCTCGGACTCCGTAGTAGTTTGCCTCTACGAGGCAAACTACAGAACTTCTTATAAAAGTTCCTTTGGAATCTTCAAAATTTTAATTTGAGCGCGACAAGTACTTGTCGCGCGGAATATAACAATTCAGACAAGTCATTATGGTTTGGTAGAGTCTGCACCAACTTCGGCGCAGCCATGGAAGATGAGAGGGAGTCTGAGGGGGGAACGGAGTTGCGCCGTGCGCAACTCCAGTAGTTCGCCAACGGCGAACTACATGAAACATTCGGCGTCTGAGTGATGGTTCGCAGTTGCGCCATACGCAACTGCCAGAGTTCGCCATAGGCGAACTCTATCCCCCTCTCTCCTTGCAATTCCGAAGGAATTGCTACCTTAGACTCCTAACCCAATTCCGTCTAACTAACCCTCAGCCCACTTCACGAACAATACCCTATTATACCGCACTTTTTTCAAAATTGCAATAGGGAAAATGAATATTTATGCAGAAACAATGAATAATTTTTCATTCATTCCGCACAAACTGCGCCCTTGTCGTTCTGAACTTGTATTATAGCACAAACCACCGCAAAATACAAGATTTTCATCGCAATTTTTCCGAAAAAAAGCGCAAAATTTCAGTACGGCGGTATCATTTCACAAAACCGCCGCCTTGGAATCCAAGAAAGGTATGGTCATACGATGAAACATTCTCTCAAAGGAGTGCTTTGCTTAGCGCTTGCGTTGACCGGCGGGCTGATGGCTCCCGCAAACGTCTATGCGTCTACCGATACCACTCCCTATAATTGGTATTGCAAAAACAACAATACCCACACACCGCCGGCGCTGGACAGCGATCAGCAATGGATAGAGGACTACGACGCCTACTACCTTGACCACTCGGTAAAGAAAAATGACAAGGTCATCTATCTCACCTTCGACGCCGGCTATGAAAATGGTAACGTGGAGAAAATTCTGGACGCGCTGAAGCAGCATAACGCGCCCGGTGCTTTCTTCATTTTAGATAATCTCATCACTCGTGCCCCCGAGCTGGTGAAACGGATGCAGGCAGAGGGGCATCTGGTCTGCAATCACACCAAACGGCATCCCGACATGACCAAGATCAGCGACCGCAAGGCGTTCGCTGAACAGCTCACCACATTGGCAGAGCATTACAAGGAGCTGACCGGCTGTGAGATGCCTAACATCTACCGTCCCCCCGAAGGGAGGTATTCGAAGCAGAATCTGGAGTATGCAAAGTCAATGGGCTACAAGACTGTCTTTTGGTCGTTCGCCTACGCCGATTGGGACAACAACCGTCAGATGAGCGAGGAGGCGGCGCTGAAAAAAATCCTCGATCACACCCATAACGGCGAGATCATGCTGCTCCATCCCACCTCCGCCACTAACGCGGCGATCATGGATCGTCTGCTGACCCGTTTGGAGGAGGAAGGCTACCGCTTCGGTAAGCTGACCGAGCTGTGGGACTGATAAGACGAAGGATCGGTGCGCTCCTGCTGACTATCCTGACGCTGGGGCTGACGTTACCGAGGGGTAACGCAGTACCGATCACGGCAAAGGAGAACGGCAGCCCGAAGCGGATCGCCCTCACCTTCGACGACGGTCCGTCGACCCGATATACCGGGGAAATACTGGATATTCTAAAAGAATACGGCGTAAAAGCCACCTTTTTCACGGTGGGGGTCAACATTGAGAAAGCGCCCGATCTGCTTCGCAGAATCGTATCGGAAGGACACGAGATCGGCAATCACACCTACTCGCACCCGCATCTGCAGAAGATGGACGCGGCGACGCTGGCAGAGGAGCTTGCCCGCACCGACGCGCTGATCCGCAGGGTCGCGGGCGTCTCCCCTACCCTCTTCCGACCGCCGGAGGGAGTAGTCACCACCTCGGTGAAAGCCGCCGCCCAAGGCGGGGGCTACCGACTGGTGCTCTGGAGCATCGACACCCGCGACTGGGCGCTGAATCCGGTATCCGACATTCTGCAAACCGTAAAGCGAGAGGCGTCGGACGGGGACATCATCCTCTTCCACGATTGGGTGGCGGGGAGAAGCCCCACTCCCGACGCGCTCCGACAGGTGATTCCTTGGCTGATAGCAGAGGGATACGAGTTCGTAACGGTCGGTCAGCTGATGCAATAAAAGATCTCCCGATGCAGACGCATCGGGAGATCTTGGTAATTCCAATCAAAGATTACTGAGGATGTACATTGCAATAAACAGTGCAGACAGAATGTACATCAGGATCGGTACCTGCTTTGCCTTACCGCGACAGACCTTGATAATGGTGTAGGAGATGAAGCCGAAGCCGATACCGTCGGAGATAGAGTAGGCAAAAGGCATCAGTGCGATGGTCAGGAAGCAGGGGATCGCTTCTTCCAGATCATCCCATTTCACCTTGGCGGCAGAGCCCATCATCAGCACGCCGACGATGATCAGCGCAGGCGCGGTAATGGCGTAAATAAACCAAGCGTTGAGGGAGAGAATGCCGAAAATAGGCGTGATCAGTACCGACAGACCGAAGAGCGCTGAAACAATCAGCGAGGAGAAGCCGGTCTTGGCACCTGCAGAGATGCCGGCAGAGGATTCCACGAAGGTGGTAACGGTGGAGGTGCCCATGCAGGAGCCTGCGCAGGTAGCGATCGCGTCTGCGATCAGCGCGCGGTCGCCGCCGGGAAGGTTACCGTTCTGATCCAGCATACCTGCTTTGCCTGCCGTACCGATCAGCGTGCCGATGGTATCGAACATATCACAGATAAAGAAGGAAACGACAGCAGTGATGAAGGAGAGGATCACGGTGCCGGAGGTAAACAGACCCGCGAAGTCAAACTTGAAGGCGACCTTGGAGATGTTGGCGATCTTGGTAATGTCGTACACCGCAACTTCCGCACCGCTTGCATCGACGGTAGTAAACACACCGAAGAAGTCGGAGCCAAGCAGAGTGGGGATCAGACCGACTGCGGCAGTCGCCAGAATGCCCAGGAAGAGAGCACCCTTCACCTTGCAGACCATCAGGATGATGGTGATGATCAGACCGATCATGACCAACAGGCAGGAGCCCTTGGTGATGGCACCGAAATCGGGAACGCCCGAGCCCAGCACGACAACGCCGGAATTGAGCAGTGCGATCAGAGTGACAAACAGACCGATGCCCGCGCTGATAGCGGACTTCAGCGACATGGGGATGGATGCGATGACTTTAGAACGCAGAGGGGACAAGCTGATCAGCAGGAACAGGATGCCCGAGATCAGCACGATGGTCAGCGCCTGTTGCCAGGTAAAGCCCATACCGAAGCACACCGTGTAGGTAAAGAATGCGTTCAGACCCATACCGGGTGCCTGCGCAAAGGGGACGTTGCCCAGGAGCGCCGTCAACAGCGTACCGAGGCAGGCGGACAGGCAGGTGGCAACCGCAACGCCCACCGCATCCATGCCGGTAGCCTGCAGCATACTCGGATTGACGAAAATGATATACGCCATTGCAAAGAACGTAGTGAAACCGCCGATGATTTCCTTACGGTAGCTGGAGCCCCGCTCCTTGATCTTGAAAAACTTGTCCATACAGTTTCTCTCCTAAAAAAAGATTTTTCCCGAAGCAACGACCGCTCCAAGGAAGTTGTTTATATTATAGCAGATGATCCGACGTTTTGCAACAGTTTTTTCACAAATTATGCAATATTTATTCACTTTTCCCATCGCAGGGACAATGGCTTTGAACCAACCTTGTAGGGGAGCGCATCGCGCTCCCGCCCAAGCGACCTGCACCGAGGTAACGGTTGGCGGGAATTGTTCGATGCCGCCTGCGGCGGCGCGGACGCGCACGGCAGTTGCGTAGCAACTGCGGCGCCCCTACGGTGAAAACGGGAAGCGGTTTGCACCGAGGGGACGGTTGGTGAAAATCGTTCGATGCTGCCTACGGCGACGCGGACGCGCAATGCGCGCCCCTACGGTGAAAACGGGAAACGGTTTGCACCAAGGTGACGGTCGGCGGGAATTGTTCG
>JAFTOC010000054.1 GCA_017451585.1 Clostridia bacterium | reverse complement strand
GCCTTCCCCTTGAGGGGAAGGTGTCGCCGTAGGCGACGGATGAGGTGATCACCGTCTGCACCGACCGCACCTCTGTACAGATCGTTCAGACGGGAGCGCGATGCGCTCCCCTACGGAGACGGTGCGAACAATTCTTGCCGTGCCGTGGGAGCGCACGGTAGTTGCTCCGCACTGCGGCGCCTCTACCGCGGTAGAGGAACGCCCCTACTTTTTTCGCCTTTCCTGCATCAAACGCGCGCCCCGCGCATACATTGGACTACAATCGACACATAAAGGAGACACTTATGAACCCTTCCTCCGTTTACGACGAAATCGCCGCCCGCACCGGCGGCAATATCTACATCGGCGTGGTGGGGCCCGTCCGAACCGGCAAATCCACCTTCATCAAACGGTTTTTGGAAACGATCGTCCTGCCAAACATCCCCGAGTCCTACGACAGAGAGCGCGCCCGGGACGAGATGCCCCAATCTGCCGCAGGCAAAACGGTCATGACCACCGAACCCAAGTTCATCCCCGACAACGGGGTGGAGATCGAGACCGCCGGAAAGCTGCGCCTCTCGGTGAAGCTGGTGGATTGCGTGGGCTACATCGTCCCCGACGCCCTGGGGCAGACCGAGAACGGCAAGCCCCGCATGGTCATGACCCCCTGGAGCCCCACTCCCCTTCCTTTCGGCGAGGCGGCGGAGATGGGCACCCGCAAGGTCATCACCGACCACTCCACCATCGGCGTGCTGGTGACCACCGACGGCTCGGTCACCGAGCTGCCTCGCGCGGGCTACGAGGAGGCGGAGCGACGGGTCGCCGCCGAGCTGACCGCCCTCGGAAAGCCCTTCGTGGTGGTGCTCAACTCCGCCCACCCCGACGATCCCGCCTCGGAAGCACTGGCGCTGGAGCTGGAAGCCCGCTACAACGCACCGGTTGCGCTGGTCAGCTGTCAGACCCTGGACGCCGACGACATTCTGCACATCTTAGAGCTGGTGCTCCACCAATTCCCCCTCCGCGAGGTGGGCGTCACCCTCCCCGATTGGGTCAGCGTGCTGGAGCCCGACCATCCCGTCCGCAGGGGCATTCAGGAAGCCCTGCTTACCGCCGCCGCCAAGATCAGCCGCGTAGGGCAGGCAGAGGAGATCTTCGCCACCCTGTCGGAGGCGGACTACGTAGACCGCGTCGATCTGCGGGGGCTGGATCTGGGCATCGGCCGCGCCGAGCTGGAGCTGACCCCGCCCCCCGCGCTCTATTATCAGGTGCTCTCGGGCTGGACGGGACTTTCCATCTCCGACCAGCGGGAGCTGATCGCCACCGTCCGCGAGCTGGCAGAGATCAAACGCCGCTACGACAAGATCGCGGGCGCGCTGGAGCAGGCGGAAGCCACGGGCTACGGCATCGTAGAGCCAGATGTCACCGATATGCGGCTGGAGGAGCCGCGGATCGTCCACCACTCGGGCGGCTACGGCGTGCGGCTGAAGGCGTCCGCTCCCTCGCTTCACCTGATCCGCACCAGCATCGAGACCGAGATCTCCCCCGTAGTGGGCACCCAACAGCAGAGCGAGGATCTGATCAAGTATCTCCTGTCGGAGTTTGAGGAGAATCCCGGCCGCATCTGGTCGACCAACCTGTTCGGCAAAACGCTTTACGAGCTGGTCAACGAGGGCATCCACCAAAAGCTTGCCGCCATGCCCGAGGACGCCCGCCAGAAGCTCTCCGACACCATCTCCCGCATCATCAACGAAGGCAGCACGGGGCTGATCTGTATTCTATTGTAGGAGTTCCACCCCTACACCCCGCTTAAGAACCTTCTTGAAAGAAGGTTCTTAAGAATCTCCAAGAACTTTTATAAAGGCGGGAGAAGGGGCACAGCCCGTTCTCTGCAACATACTTGCCGCCTAAAAATCACCTTCCAAGTCTGCGCCAGCCAAGGAAGTGGGGAGTCTGAGGCGGGGCGGAGTTGCGCTTGGCACAACTCCAGTAGTTCGGCAAAGCCGAACTACGAGAAACCATTCGGCGTTTGAGATGGTTCCGTCCCTCAGATTGCAATTCGGCAAAGCCGAATTGCTTCCTTAGACTCCGAACACTTCCCACAGAAAAACACCTCTATCCCTGAAAGGACTTCACCATGACCTGTTGTTTTTCCAATCTCCGCGACAAAGAGATCATTTGCGTGCAGGACGGCAGACGGCTGGGCTACGTCTGCGACCTGGAGCTGGATCCGATCACGGGCAAGATCTGCGCGCTGATCGTCCCGGGATCGGTGGGGCTGCTTTCGCTGACCAAGCGAGGACGCTGCTGTATCCCGTGGGAGAACATCGTCCGCATCGGCGACGATATTATCTTGGTCAGCGGCGCGTTCCCCATCAAGCCGTCCCCGTCCAAAAAGTGAAAAAACGACCCGAAAGGGTCGTTTCAGACTGAAGACAAAATCATTTGATATACTGAGGGAAGGGGAAAACCATCTCAAACGCCGAAGTTTTTCCCCTCCCCTCAGACTCCCCACCCTATTCCTTGGCTGATGCCGTCTTAAAAATATACTTTGTCTACAGACTGAAACGACCCGAAAGGGTCGTTTTTCGATTATTTCCGGCGGTCATCGCTGACGTTTCTGAAACCGATTCGCGCTCGATCCGATTGTATGACGCACGTCATCACAAATTTTTCTGCCGCCAACAATCCTTCTCAAACCAATGATAGTTTTCCGACAGCCCGTCCTGCTCGAACACCTCGTACATTCGGAGAAATCCGTCTGCGAGGGCGTAATTTTGAAGCTCGTCCTTGGAAATCCAGAACACATCTCCCTCGTCGGAGGACTTCAGCTTTCCCGAAAAGGTCTCGGTTTTATAGAAAAAGACGATATAGCGATACTCACCGCCCCTCTGTGTCCATTGCTTAACGCCGCACAGCCGAAGATCGGATACGGTGAGTCCCGTCTCCTCCTTGACCTCGCGGATAGCGGACTCCACGAAGGATTCGCCCAGCTCTACGTGACCGCCGGGAAAGGTGATCCCCGGCCAGTTTGGATCACGGCGATCCTGCACGAGGATCCGCTCGCCGTCCGAGATCATACACATATTGGTGAGAATACAGGTTTCCTTCTTTGCCATAGGATGCTCCTTGTTTTGAGATGAGTCTATTGTAGCATAAAAAATGCCCGTTGTCAATCTTGACAACGGACAAAGTGTGTGTTATAATCTCCCTTGGAGATTTACTCCCCTGGAGCGCACCTACACGGTGGCGGTAAACGGAGCAAACGCACCGTTAGCTTCCTCTCATCTGCGGAGGAACGTCTTTTTGACTCCTCCGAACATCGGAGGAGGTGATGACTATGTACGTAACATTCGAACAGCTCATCCTGTTTTCGACGTTTGTCTTAGCCCTGATCGACCTTATCGTTTCGATCATCCATCAAAACAAAAAGAAATAACCGCCCTGTCTACCAAACTTAGCGGTTATTTCTGCTAACAATTGGGAAGCTAACCGTCGCCGGTGTGCTCCTTGTAACTATATTATACACCATCTCCCGCCCCTTGTCAAGAGGGCGGGGGATTTTTTTCAAGAAGTCCCCCAGCGGGTGGATAGTTCGCCGTTGGCGAACTATAGGGCAGTGCCCTGCGCGTTATTCAGCCTTGAACAGCTCGGATGCAGTCGTCGTCAGCCCGGCCAGACCCTGCAGATTGCTGGGGATGATGATCTTGGTGGCCTTGCCGTCGGCAACCTTTTCCATTGTCTCCAGCGACTTGATCGCCAGCACCTGTTGGGTAGGAGCCGACTCGTTGATCATGCGGATGCCCTCGGCAGTGGCGGTCTGCACCTTCAGAATGGCTTCTGCCTCACCTTCGGCGGCGGCGATCTTCGCCTGCTTTTCGGCCTCAGCCGCCAGGATCTTGGCCTGCTTGTCGGCCTCTGCAGCAAGGATCTTGGACTCCTTCTGACCCTCGGCAATGAGGATGGCCGACTTCTTCTCGCCCTCTGCCTTCAGGATCGCCTCACGGCGCTCACGCTCCGCCTTCATCTGCTTTTCCATGGCGTCCTGGATCTCACGGGGAGGCATGATGTTCTTCAGCTCCACGCGGGTCACCTTGATGCCCCAAGGGTCGGTCGCCTCGTCCAGGATGGCGCGCATCTTCACGTTCACCACGTCGCGGGAGGTCAGAGTCGCATCCAGCTCCAGCTCACCGATCAGGTTTCGCAGAGTGGTGGCGGTCAGATTCTCAATCGCCGCCATAGGATTGGCGTGACCGTAGGCGTAAAGCTTGCAGTCGGTGATCTGATAGAACACCACCGCGTCGATCTGCATCTTGACGTTATCCTTGGTGATAACCGGCTGAGGGGGGAAGTCAGCCACCTGCTCCATCAGCACCACGTTGCGGGCAACGCGCTGGAAGAAGGGAACCTTCCAATGGAGACCGGTGCCCCAGGTCTTCTGATAGCTACCCAGCCATTCGATGACCGAGGCGTGACCCTGCGGCACGATCTTGAAGCTGGCGATGATCACGATCAGCACCAGCGCGGCGATGGCGATCAGGGCGACGAGTACGGGATTTACGGTAGGGGTGTCGGAGAGCAATGCGGAAATAAATGTCATAACAGCGTCCTTTCTCGGGGAATCCCCGAAGTCGTAGTGGAATAGGTTTCTCCCGCCCGACCGGTATTGGTCGGGCATTTTATAAAAGTTTTTGAAGATCCCAAAGGAACTTTTTTTAAAAAGTTCCTTTGGCGGGTTCCAAGGGCAGAGCCCTTGGCGGGGTGCGGGGTGGAACCCCGCATATATTTTATTTTTTCTTCTCCACGATCAGCTTGACGCCCTCGATGCGGAGAACGGTGACAATCTCGCCCTCCTCGAGGGGGGAGCCGTCCTCGGAGCGGGCAGACCAGCGTTTGCCGTCCGCCTTCACCTCGCCCTTGGCGGCGATGTTGTCAATCGCCTCGCTGACCACGCCCTCCATACCGATCAGCCGATCGGCGTTGGTGGGGATGGGCTTCTTTTTCAGCAAGCGCTTGCGTAGGAAGATGGTACCGATGACCGTCAGCACCAGCGACAGCAGGAAGAAGACCACCACCTGCGTCTGCCAGGAGATACCGCAGAGCGCCAGGATCAGCGACACCAGCGCACCGGGCATAAACCAAACGGCGGTGAGCGTCGCAGTAGAGGCTTCGATAAAGATCGCGGCGGCGATCACGGCGATCCAAATAACGTACATCATAATGGTAATTCCTTTCCAATCGGTTGCAGTTTTTCCTACCTGAATCCAACTGATCATAGCGATCTGCGCCACGCCGTCCTTCTCCACGACCTCGTAGATCTGAGGACGGGTCACGCCGTCTTCATAAAAATCCCGACGCAGGGTACCGTTGTTATCCAGGATCTTGTAGGAGACCTCGCAGTAATAATGGGTGTAGCCCTTGTACGCGCCGTTTTCGTCTCCGTCCTTCAAAAAGGTGGATTCCTTCACCTCCACCTGCATATCGTAGATCTTTTGGGGCGCAAAATCAAAATTGCCGTTTTTCTTCAGATATTCGTCGGTAAACAGCGCGTCACAGGCGGCAGTGTCGCCCGCCATCAGGGATTCCATGTAACGCTGGAACATCACGCAGACCGCACCGTGGGACTCGGCAGTTTCAGCGGTCACCGTAAAGGTCTCGTTGCCGAGGGTAAAGGACAGCAGGCGATTGTACTTTTCCCGATAGATCGCATCCTCGGTCACGTCCTCGTCGTAATCGGGGATCTTGAAAAAAGCATCCCCGTAGGTCTCCACAGGCTCGGTCTCCTGCGCCGTATCGCTGATGGCAGTAGAGATCCGATCGAAGGGGATCAGATTCAGCAGTAGCAGAACGCCCAGTGCACAGACCAGCGCGATCAGCATTTTTTTCGCTCGCGCTCTGCTGTCGGCTTTGGGAGTGACGGGAGCTACAGTCTCCCCTTCCACGACCTTTTCGGGAGCGGAGGATGTCTGCTCAACCGCATCCTCGGGATTCGGCGGCATAGGAGAACGGGTGATTTTCGGATCGGTGTCGTTAGATCGCTTCATAAGAGACCTCCTGATAGATTCTGTTTCTATTGTACCATATTCCGCATCGAATTGCAAGGCAATTCTGCACTTTCGAAGCGCACTTCAATAAAATTGATTCATCTTGTCTGTATTATAGCACACAATCAATTGATTGTCAATAGGGTTTTGAAGAATTTTTGAATATTTTTTTCGATTCCGAAAGCGTGCCGTCACCGTAGGGGCGCCGCAGTTGAGAAGCAACTGCCGTGCGCGCCCACGGCACGGTGGGAATTGTTCGCACAAACTTTGTAGGGGAGCGCATCGCGCTCCCGTCCGAATGATTCGTACAGAGGTAGAATCGATGGTTGATGTTCGCACCAACCTTGTAGGGAACGGGCTTGTAAGGAGCGTAGCGACGGAATAGCGAAGCGTCCCGTTCCGCACCAAACGGTCTGCACGGAGATGCGGTCGGCGAGAGGCGTTCGGAACGCGGGCTCCTTCCGTCATTTGCTTCGCAAATGCCACCTCCCTCCCGGAGGGAGGCTTGGTTTGTTCGCACTGTATCCGTAGGGGAGCGCATCGCGCTCCCGCTCGTTCGACCTGCACGGAGATGCGGTCGGTGCAGACGGTGATCACCTCATCCGTCGCCTACGGCGACACCTTCCCCTCAAGGGGAAGGCTTGGGTACGGCGGTAATTGTTCGCACCAACCTTGTAGGGAACGGTCTTGTAAGGAGCGTAGCGACGGAATAGCGAAGCGTCCCGTTCCGCACCATGCGGTCTGCACGGAGATGCGGTCGGTGCAGACGGTGATCACCCCATCCGTCGCCTCCCGCCCAAACGGCCTGCATCAAGATGACGGTCAGCGAAATCCGATTGGTTGTGCTTTTTGTAATATCTTTTCAGAAATCTGAAGAAAAGTATTGACAAATGCTACAAAAAAGTGTATAATTATGACACCAATATTGATCGGAGGACATTATTATGAAAAAACTGATTTGCGCATTGATGCTTTTGACCCTTGTTCTGGGTCTCGTTTCCTGCGGCCCCGACGGCAAGTGCGACGAGTGCGGCTCGGACGAAATGGTTGAGGAGTACGACGAGCTGGACGGCAAGGAGTACTGCCCCGAGTGTGCTGCCAAGGCCGTGATCGAAAAAGCCGGAGAAGGACTGGAAGATTTGCTCGGTTGATGCTTGATCGGAACAGAGGGACGCGACGATTCGCGTCCCTTTGTTTTGTGGGTATAACGCCGACGTTTGACGTGCATAATGACCGTGAGTATGCCGATTCGTTTGCAGATTGTTTACGGTTTCGTCTTGACTTTCCCGCCAATCTGTGGTATACTGCAATATAAGATGTCCGAAAATTTCCCATCTCCCAATGAGGTTTCGTATATGATGAAAAAATATCTTTTCGGCGCGGTCGCGCTCCTGCTGGCGAATCTCCTGCTCCTCTCCGGTTGCGGGAAGGTTACCGAGGTGCTGGATGAGCACTTTCCCGAGGAATCGGTGACCGAAGACGCCGATCCGCTGATCGATCCGCTCCCCGATCGGGTGGGGCGCACCTACGTCATTCTGCTGACTACAGAGCTGGAGTCCGACAGCGCGCTGTCTACCGTCTCTCTGCTGACCTTTGACACCGCTGACGAGTCGATTCATTGGCTGGAGCTCCCCTCTGCCCTCTACGTCCGCGCCGCGGGCAACACGCTGGACGGCGTGTTCGGGCGTGCCTATCAGACCGAGCTTGCTTCCGAAAGCGGCACCTCCGTCTCCGCCGCCAATGCCGCCGTGAGCGCCGTCCGCTCTCTTTTGGAGAAGGGCTTCTCCATTACCGTGGACTATTCCGTGAATCTGGATCGGGAGCAGTTTACCGACTTCGTGGGGACGCTGGGCGGTGTTCCGCTGACGCTTTCCCAAACGTTGGGCGGGCTGGACGCCGGAGAATACACTCTGAACGCGCAGAACGCGATCTCCTTTCTCACCTACGATCAGTATAACGATCCCACCGAAGGACAGTTTTCCGCGCGCAGAGCCTTTACTGCCGCGCTCCGTCAACGGGCGGTGGAGAAGCTGGCGCTGGATCAGCTCTCCCTCTATACGATGGAGCTCCGCGGCGAGATGACCACCGATATCCCCAGCACGGGAGGGCAGGATATGTTCTTCCTTCGCCGTTTCCTGGTGACGGATAACGACGATTTTACCGTCACCAATATCTCTACCCAGAGCGTGTATTACAACAACGCGCGCTATCGGGTGCTGGTGAAGGATAACACCCTGCGGCAGCTCAATCAGCAGATGCGCGTCTATCAGAAGGATGTTGAGACGGCGCAGTTCGATCCCAGCGGTGTGTTCGTGGATCCCTCCAATCAGATCATGCAATCGGTCTACGCCTCCTCTACAGCACTGCCCACGGTCTATACGCTGACCGCACTGCTGCGCGTTGAGGAAGATACCGAGACCGATGCTCCGCCCGCGTCCTCGGACGTGCCTGCGGAACCCGAAGCGGCGTCCGATGCGGACGACGCCTGACGGGAGCATCGTTTTTACAGAAAGAAGGTAATTTGTTATGGCAGAAAAGAATCAAACGCCCGAGAGCTGCAGTCACGACTGCTCCTCTTGCTCCGCAAGCTGCTCCTCCCGCACCAAGGAGAGTCTGCTGGCGGCGGCAAATCCGGGCTCTAACGTGAAGAAAGTGATCGGCGTGGTCAGCGGAAAGGGCGGCGTCGGTAAGTCGCTGGTGACCTCCCTCCTGTCGGTGGCTACCGCTAGAGCGGGCAAGCAGGTGGCTGTACTGGACGCCGACATCACCGGCCCCTCCATCCCCAAGATCTTCGGCACCAAAAGTGAGGTGCTGGGCAACGAGCAGGGAATGGTACCTCCCGTGACCTCCACCGGTATCAAGCTGATGAGCATCAATCTGCTCCTGCAGGAGGAGACCATGCCGGTCGTCTGGCGAGGTCCCGTCATCGCGGGCGCGGTGAAGCAGTTCTGGACCGACGTGTGCTGGGGCGAGGTAGACTATATGTACGTAGATATGCCTCCCGGAACCGGCGACGTGGCGCTGACCGTGTTCCAGTCCTTGCCGGTAGACGGCATCGTGATCGTGACCTCTCCACAGGAGCTGGTGTCTATGATCGTGGAGAAGGCGGTCAACATGGCGAAGATGATGAACGTACCGATCCTCGGCTTGGTGGAGAACTACTCCTACTTCGTCTGCCCCGACTGCGGTAAGCAGCACAAGATCTACGGTGACAGCCATCTGGAGGCGGTAGCGGCGGAGTACGGTCTGCCGATCCTGGGACGTCTGCCCATTGATCCCGCGCTGGCGACCCTCTGCGACGGCGGCGCCATCGAGACGGTCTCCGACGCCTACCTGCCCGATGCGGTAGCTGCAATCGAGAAGAGTCTGAAGTGAAAAAACGACCCGAAAGGGTCGTTTCAGACTGAAGACAAAGTCCTGAAAAGGGCTTTGTTCAGTCTGTAGACAAAGTATATTTTTAAGACGGCATCAGCAAAGTAATAGGGTGGGGAGTCTGAGGGGAGGGGAAAAACTTCGGCGTTTGAGATGGTT
>JAFTOC010000007.1 GCA_017451585.1 Clostridia bacterium | reverse complement strand
TTTCTGTCGAAATGGTCCGGTGAAAGGGTGCAGGCAGAGACGATCGTGTTCTCCCATCAGAACAGAGAACTTGTGAAGTCGAAGGGAGCGGCTGCCATGCTCGAAGAGGGGAGGAACCTGTGATGGATAAGGCAAAGGGGCGGCAGAACTCCCGCGAGGGCGCTGCAGACCACGCAGTAGGGGCCCCCGTTTAGGTGCGCTCCGGGAGAGCTTGTCGCTCCGTGGGGTATTATAGCACAGAAAAAGCCCCTTGTCAAGAAAATTCACAAAAACCCCCTTGTCAAGGGGGTTTTTGTATGGTATAATATAAAAGTGACGGCATCCGTCATTAAAAATCCAATTTCAAGGAGTGTCAAACCGTATGAAGCTGTACGAGTCCGGCGAAGATTATCTTGAAGCCATCCTGTGTCTCTCCCGAACAGGAGCCTCCGTGCGGAGCGTGGACGTCGCCGCCGAGCTTGGCTTTTCCAAACCCAGCGTCAGCGTTGCCATGAAGCATCTCAGAGAAGGCGGACTGGTGGTCACCGAGCCTGACGGCAGTTTGAAGCTGACCGCCGCGGGACTTGCCATCGCCGAGCGGGTCTGGGAGCGTCACAACGTCCTTACCTCGCTGTTCACCCGTCTGGGCGTTTCTCCCGAGGTCGCAAGAGCCGATGCCTGCAAGATCGAGCACGATCTCTCCCAGGAGACCTTTGAGAAGATCAAGGCTTGGGTCGCTACGATGGATCGGTCGGAGGGCTGACCGTTTCCACTCCATTTTCAAAATTACTAAAGGATATATAGTATGCTGGAATTCCAAAACGTATCTTTTACCGCAGACAGCGCCGACATTCTGCGGAACGTGAGTTTTACCGTCAGCGAACGCTTCGTCGCGGTCACCGGCCCCAACGGAAGCGGTAAATCCACGATTGCTAAACTGATCGCCGGCATTTACACCCCTACGTCCGGCAAGATCCTGCTGGACGGCGTGGACATTACCGATCTTTCCATCACCGAGCGGGCGCGGATGGGGATTTCCTTCGCCTTCCAACAGCCCGTTCGCTTCAAGGGTCTGACCGTGAAGGATCTGATCTCCCTTGCGGCAGGCAAGGTGGACGGCAAAAAGATCTCCGCCGCCGATGCCTGCGCCTACCTCTCCGAGGTGGGACTCTGCGCTCGGGAGTATATCGACCGCGAGGTGAACGCTTCCCTGTCGGGCGGCGAGCTGAAGCGCATTGAGATCGCCATGACCATGGCGCGCGGCAGTCAGCTCACCGTTTTCGACGAGCCCGAGGCGGGCATCGATCTGTGGTCCTTTAACAACCTGATCGACGTCTTCCGCAAAATGTACGACAAGACCAAGGGGAGCATCATCATCATCTCCCATCAGGAGCGGATTCTCGATATCGCCGACAAGATCATCGTAGTCTCGGGCGGCGAGATCGCCGCAATGGGCGAGAAGAACGAGATCCTTCCCGAACTGCTCAAGGGTAGCGGCGGCTGCCGCTTTACCGCATCCCGAAAGGAGGATTGCTGATATGGCACTGGATCCTATTCAGTTGGAGCTGTTACAGCAGGTGGCAGGTCTGCATGAGGTGCCCCAGGGTGCCTACAGCCTGCGCATCAACGGCGCGCTCCACGGCAAAAACTCCTCCGAAAACATCACTATCGAGAAAAAGACCGACAAGCCCGGCATTGACATCTACATCAAGGCGGGCACCAAGAAGGAGAGCGTTCACATCCCCGTGATTCTGTCGCAGGCGGGCATCTCCGAGCTGGTCTACAACGATTTCCACATCGGCGAGGGTGCCGACGTGACCATCGTTGCCGGGTGCGGCATCCACAACGGCGGCAGTGAGAAGTCGGAGCACAGCGGCATTCACGCCTTCTACCTTGCCAAAGGTGCGAGGGTGAAGTATATCGAAAAGCACTACGGCTCGGGCGACGGTTCGGGGGAGCGGGTGATGAATCCCACCACCGAGGTCTACATGGACGAGGATTCGTACATGGAGATGGAGACCGCTCAGATCAAGGGCGTAGACTCCACCGACCGCGTGACCAAGGCGGAGCTTGCCGCCCACGCTACGCTGGTGATCCACGAGAAGCTGATGACCCACGGCAAGCAGTTTGCCAAGACCACCTTCGAGGTTTCCCTCAACGGCAAGGGGAGCGGTACTCACGTGGTCTCCCGCGCGGTGGCGAAGGACGACAGCCGTCAGGTGTTCCTGTCCAAGATCCACGGCAACAACCGTTGCTCCGGTCACACCGAGTGCGACGCCATTTTGATGGACAACGCCGTGATCTCCGCCATCCCCGAGATCTCCGCCTCCCACGTGGATGCGGCGCTGATCCACGAAGCCGCCATCGGCAAGATCGCCGGCGAACAGCTGATGAAGCTGATGACCCTGGGTCTTACCGAACAGGAAGCCGAAGAACAGATCATCAACGGATTTTTGAAGTAAGCCTCCGGCGGGTCGCTTTCTTGAAAGAAAGCGACGCAAAGAACTTTTGAAAACGCCCCGCAAATACTTGCGGAGCGCGAGCGACAAAAATGCTCCGAACATTGGATCACGGTGATCCGACGTTCGGAGCGGTTTTTTTGGCGTTCAGAGCTTTTCCGTGCGGAAGGCGAGTCCTGCCTCGTGGGCGGGGATCGCCCGCAGAAGCTTGCTCAGGCAGTACGTCAGCCCGTCCTCGTCGGGGAACGCGGCAAGCACCAGCAGCTGGGTGAGGCTGTAGCGGGTATAGACGTCCCCGGGAGCAAGGTTCTCCAAAAGGCTATCCTCCAGCGCGGCAAGAGCACGCTCCAACACGTTGGCGGCGGGCAACTCTTCTCTGCGGTCGGGACTGACTACGGTCAGCAGGATCAGATAGCGGTCGGTGCCGCCCGATCCCGTTCCCGCCAACTGTCGGTAGAGCAACTTGAACGTATCGTATTCACAGCGGATCACGCGGTCGGCGCGGTCGGCATCCAGCTTTTCCCGCACGATGGAAAGGTCGGGCTCGATGCCGTTATCCACACGGCGTAGATTGCGGTACAGATTCCGCAGACGATCGGAGGGCGTTTGGCGATAGACCTGGTAGAAGCGATCCATGGCTCGGTCGTATGCCGAAAGCGCTTCCTTTCCCTCGCCCTTGGCGATCAGCGCGCTGATCTCGTTATAGTAGAAGCTCTCCTGCCCGGGATCGATCTCCATCGCGTGTCGGGACAGAAAGACGATCTGATCGTATCGCCCTTCTCCCGCCAGTATTTCCACTGCCGCGTTGTAGCAGTAGAGATACTGTGTCTCGTAGTGATCCGCCGCCTCACGCGCCCACGGCTCGTCGGCGTACTTTCCGCTGAGGTAACGCCCCTTGTACAGCGCCATTGCGCGAAGGGCGGCGTTGAGCTTTTCCTCCGGCAGATCGGTGGTCTTGGCACGCTCCGCAAGCTCCAGAAAATCTTCGGTGTCGATCTTCACGGGCAGCCGCGGATTCCAGATATAACCGCCGTCCTGCAGTAGGATCACGCGACGGCTTTCCTCAAAGTTTAACCGATCCAGCGCGTTGCGCACGCGGCAAAGCAGAGTCTTCAGTGAGGAGGTCTGATCCTCCCGTCCGCTATGTTCCTGCCACAGCAGGGTCAGCAGTTCCTCCCGGGAAATGCGGCGGTTTCGGTTATGTACGACGTATTGCAACAGCTTCCACAGCTTTTTGGAGCGATTGTCCGACTCCGAAATGATATTGTCGCCCTGTCGGATGGAAAATTCTCCGAAGGTTCGGATGATGAGGGGCTCGGTCTCACTGAGCATGGCAAAAACTCCTTAGCAGTGCCGCTTGGTTATACGCGAACGAATTTGAAGACGATCACCGCGCCAATTGCCAATACGGCGATCACCGCAAAGGTGACGATGAGGGTAAACAGCATCTCACTGCGGGCATCGTCGGCGGCATCCGACCCTTCGGGGTCGGCGGCGGTGGTAATCGCGGTGGTGGGATCCGCATCATCAGCGGGGGTAGTCCCCGAAAGGGGAGGCTCCCCGGAGCCCGTGGTTCCGATCACAACGGGGGGCTTACCGTCCGAATGGGTGGTTATCGCGGTCGTAGCGACGGCATCGGTGGACAGCGGATCCGCAGGAGCGGATTGGAGCGCACCTGTCAGGGTGATGGGCATGGTGGAATAGGTAGGCGGATCGGTGACCACCGGTGCTTTGGTGGTGGTGACCTTCGTGGTGGTCACGGTCGGCGCGGTAGTAGTGACGGGGAGGGCGGAGGAAAGATCGCCGGACCCGTCCACGGGTGTGGAGCCCGACAGGTCGGGGTTGGAGGAGCTGCCGTCTGCCACGCCCGACGAGCCGTCGGGGGCGGCGGTGGTATCCGAGGGGGTGGGCAGAGAGCCGTCGGGGGTAACGGTGGTTTCGGCGGGGGGATCGGTGACGGTACCGTCCTCGGGGACGGTGGGGGTGTCGGCGGGATCGCCCACCGTCTCGGCAACCGATTCGGTTGCAGCGGTGGTGGTAGTCTCCGCCTCGGTCTCGTCGGCGGGGAGCGGGGATTCCTCGGAATCCGCCAGCGCAAGCAGTCCGCCGCAGGTGACCAGCAAAAGCAGGACGGCAAGCAGGGTCAGCGTCAGCCGCAGGGACAGATCGGATCGTGTATTCATAAATTCTCCGTAATACGATAAGTTGCGGGCGGGTGGGTCGATGGGTAACAAAATCCGCTCCGTGGCATTATTATAGCATGAAAATGTGAAATTTTCATTGCTATTTTTTCAAAAATTGCGATTTCCCCGTTTTCCACAAAAATATTTGCAAATTTCGTGCAATTTGTACTATTGATTTTACCGCCGCTCTGTGGTATCCTAAGAGCAGTTTGAAAATTGTCGAGGAGGGCTTGGTCGTGAGCAAAATTTCCTGGAAGGGCGGCGCGCTGTTGGCGCCCGTTCCCGCGGTGATGGTGTCCTGCGGAAGCATGGAGGCACCCAATATCGTAACGGTGGCGTGGACCGGCATCACCTGCACCCAGCCGCCCAAAACCTATATCTCCCTGCGAAAGAGCCGTCATTCCTACGATCTGGTCAAGGAGAGCGGCTGTTTCGTCATCAATCTGACCACCGAGGCGCTGGTGCGCTCTGCCGACTTCTGCGGCGTACGCTCTGGGCGGGACGTAAACAAGTTCGAGGTCTGCCACCTGACCCCCGAGGCGGCGGAGCACATCCCCTGCCCTGCCATTGCCGAGTCTCCGCTGTCGATCGAGTGCCGTGTCACCGATCTGATCGAGCTTGGCTCCCACGATATGTTCCTTGCCGACATCGTGGGCGTGTCGGTGGACGAGGCTCTGCTGGATGCCAACGGTCGCCTGGCGCTGGAAAAGGCGGGGCTTGCCGCCTACTGCCACGGCGAATACTACGCGCTGGGGAAACGGCTGGGCAAGTTCGGCTACTCCGTGGAAAAGAAAAAGAAGAAAAGGAAAAATAAATGCATGAATAAATGCGAGACGCTGTCTCGCGCTCTGCGAGGAACCTTTCTGCAGAAAGGTTCCTCGACCTCCAAAGACTTCTGAAAAAGGCGCTGTAAAAAGTTGCCGACAAAGGGCAATAGACACAAGAAAATGAAAAAAGCCATTGCAAGAGATGAAATTTTCACTTTTGCAATGGCTTTTCGGTTATGATAAGGCTTCCTCCGAGAGGGAGCCTTGGTTTGTTCGCACCAACTTTGTAGGGGACGGTCTGCACCAAGGTGACGGTTGGCGGGAGGCGTTCGATTCGGGCTGTCGAGGGCGCCAGCCCCTACAATGGGGCGGTGATTGCTCCCGCTCCGGTAGGGGAGGGGCTTGCTCCTCCCGTCCGAACGATCTGCACCAAGGTGACGATCGGCGGGAGGCGTTCGATGCCGCCTGCGGCGGCGCGGAACGGTCAAGACCGTTCCCTACGACGAAAATGGGGAACGGTTTGCACCAAAGGTGATGGTCGGTGGATATTGTTCGCACCGTCTTTGTAGGGGACGGCGCCCTCGACGTCCCGTCCGAACGGTCTGCACCAAGGCGACGGTCGGTTGGAGGCGTTCGATGCCGCCTGCGGCGGCGCGGCGGGAGCAAGCCCCCGCCCTACGGCGAAAACGGGGAACGCTCTGCGCCAAGGTGACGGTTGGTGGATATTGTTCGCACCGTCTTTGTAGGGGACGGCGCCCTCGACGTCCTGTCCGAACGATCTGCACCAAGGTGACGGTCGGTGGGAATCGCTCGATGCCGCCTGCGGCGGCGCGGACGCGCAATGCGCGCCCCTACGGCGAAAACGGGGAACGGTTTGCACCAAGGTGACGGTCGGTGAGAAGCATTTGAAACGCGGGCTCCCGACGAGATTGTCGGGAGCTTTTGGGGTTCGGGGGCGATGCGGCACGATAGCACATCAATCGTAACGGTTCCATTGATATTGGCAGTAGTTCTCGGTCAGATAACGGGCGTTGTTTCGGGCGCCGGACAGCGTTCCCATCGAACGGATTCCGTCCGGGCTCGTCCCATCGATCACCACCACCCAACCCTGTTGCGTTTCGAAGGTCACGTCGTACAGGTTGTTGTAACAGTGATAGAACGCATTGGGGAAGATCCTCTTCACGGTGGACGGAATGGTGATCGACTCCAGACCGCTGGAGGCGAATGCGTATTTGCCGATCTCCTGCACCGACGCAAGATCGATCGTTCGCAGAGAGCTGCATCCCCTGAATGCGTCCGACTGGATCATCCGGACGGTATCGGGAATGATTACGGTCTGCAGGGAGGAGCAATATTGAAATAAGCCCGTCGACACGTGCTCGATCTCGGGGAGCGCAACGTAAACCAGACTATCACAGTCGGCGAAAACGTAGTCCTCTACCGTTTCTACGGGAAGCTTTGCCCAATCGATGCGCTTCAGCGCGCTGCACTCATTAAATGCGCCTTCCTGCACCGTGTTCAGGGTATTCGGGAAATCTACGGCCGTCAGAGCAGTACAGCTTATAAAGGCGCAAACGCCGATGGAGCGGATGCCACTGCCCAGCTCCGCCGTCTTCAGGGACGGGCAGTAGGCAAAGGCGTACTGGTTCAGCGCACTCACCGATCCGGGAACGCTCACCGACCGCAGTCCGCTCTCAGCAAACGCCCATTCCCCGATGCTCTCCAGCGCACCCGGCAGGTTGATTTCGGTAAGGGCGGTGCAACCGAGGAAGGCTTTTTCTCCGATGGTCTGAATGCTTTCGGGGAGCGTGACGCTTTGCAGATTCTCCATGCCCTCAAAAGCGGATTCGGCGATGGCAGTGACCACCACGTCTTGATAGGCGGCGGGGATGGTTACTTTAGCGGCGTTTTTATCCTCATAGCCGGTCACGCTCCAGGTTCCGTCCTCCTGCATTTGGTAGGTCAGATATTGGGAGGTAGGATCGCTCCACTTCCAATCCATCTCCGCAAAGGTGTCGGTCAGCGCTTCTGCCGCATCTCCGGGGTTGCTAAGGTCGACGGGGATATTCCAACCGTCCGGCTCTGCAAAGGTAGCACTGGTCAGCGCCGTACAGCCACCGAACGCGCCCTTTCCGATAAACGTAACGGTTTCGGGGATCGTTACGCTTCTCAACTGCGTACAATTTGCAAAGCAGCCCGCAGCGATCTGTGTAACGCTGCCGTTATGATAGCTTGCTGGAACGCTGAAGCTTTCGGTAGAGGGATCGGTGCAACGCAGCAGGCAATACGTGCCGTCCGGCAAAGTTCTATACAGGGCTTCCGAAGGCGTAGGGACATCATAATCTTCCGCGCCGTTATATCGCCAAGTCACATGGCTGAGCGAATCCCGCAGCGCATCTGCCGCGTCAAAGGGAAAGGCCGTATCGACCGGAACCTTAACGCTCCAGCCGTCCTCGTAGCGGAAGTAGGCTGCCATCAGACCGCTGTTTTCAAAGGCGCCCTTTCCGATGATCTTTACCCAGCCGTTGATCTCAATATCGGTCAGTGAGGTGCAGTTTTTAAACATATCCTCGGGGATTTTCTCGATCAGCAGACCGTCCACGTTAGATAGCTCGTAGCAGTTCATATACGCGCCGTAGCCCACCGTGGGAGGATTCGCTTCCTCGGGATAGATAGACATTCTGACCATCCCATGGCATTCTGCAAAAGCAAGACTGCCGATTTCCCGAATATTACCTCCCAAATCGCCGGATGCCAGAGAGGTACAAGCATAGAAGGCACGCTCGCCGACGACCTCGATACTGTCAGGGAAGCTTACGCTTATCAGAGACATGCAGCCTTCAAAGGCACACATACCGATCTCCCTGATTCCCGACTGCAGCGTAACGTCTTGTAGCGAAGCACAGCCGTAGAAGGCCGCAGTACCCACGGTTTTCACCGTTCCGGGAATGGTAATCCACTTGTTTAATCCACTGCCTGCAAAGGCGAAGGGTTCAATGATCGTCAGCTTTGCGGGCAGGTCAATGGAGGCAAGCGCAACACAATCGCTGAACGCAGATTCACCGATCACAGTAACGCTGTCGGGCAGAGTCACGCTTTCCAGTGCCGTAAATTGATAGAAGCAATAGTCCATGATCTCGGTAACCGCGATACCCTCCAGCTCGGCAGGAACGGTTACCGAAGATGCCGTGGCATCCTTGCAAGTATATACGCCCCATGTACCGTTGTTCAACAAATGATAGTCTAGAATTCCGTCGGTAGCCGTTTGGATGGGTTTCTCGGTCTCAGGCGGATCCTCGGTCTCAGGCGGATCCTCGGTCTCGGGCGGTTCGGTGGTCACCACGGGCGGGAGGCTGTCGGTGGGGTCGGTGCCCACGGGATCGTCCAGCCCCTCCAGTAATTGAGAGGCGAGAAAGAGTCCGCCAAACAGCAGGACGATGCCCATGGCGTAGGCGACGATGGCTTTGCTGATCCGCTTCACATGGACGCCCGCGTGGGCGCGGGAGCGGTAGGGGATGCCGCTGATGGCTGCCGCCGTCAGCGCGGCGGGGGCTTTGACCTTGCCGGAAAGTCCCTGCAGACGCAGAGTCAGGGCATCGGTCTCGGGAAGATCGGCAGGACGATTGTCTTTATACATCTATACCCTCTCCTTTCAGCAGTTCTCTCAGCATTTCCTTGCCTCGGGACAGCCTGGATCGGAAGCTGCCCGGTCGCAGTCCGAGGATCTCGGCGCAGGTCTCGGCGGGAACCTGTTCTATGTAGTACAGTTGAATGGGAATGCGGTATTTGGCGGGCAGCTGCAGGAGGGCGGCGAACAGCCCGTGCTCCTCCTCGGGAACCGACGCCAGATCGCCCACCTCCTCCAGCGTGAGGGTGGTGTTCTTGAAGGTCGCCGAAAAATAGCGTTTACAGCAGACCAGCGTGGTGCGGATCAGCCACGCTTTGCGGTGCTCCTCGCTGTCAAAGGTGCGTTCTTTCTCGAAAAGTCTCATAAATACTTCCTGATACACTTCTTCCGCCGCTTCTTCCTTGCGGGTGCGGGACAGTGCGATGCGCCAGACCGTGTCGGTATATCGCCTGACGACCGCTTCGCGGTCGTCTTGCTCCGACAGACGGCTGTCTGCAGTTTGAGTTTTGGGCATGGCCGTTCCTCCTCTCATTATAGGCTGTCAAAACTCCTCTCACCCATAATTCCTCGTTTAGGGGCGTTTTGTTGCGTGAGGGAGCATTTTTTTGAAAAAATTGAGGTCCGGAAGGCAAATCACCTTCCGGACCGTCTTTCGTGAGATGGTTATTACCGCATTCCTATGTCGCAGGCGCAAAGATCCCATCAAAATCATAAGAATGAATGTAGTCACGCATCTCATTCAGGATACTTTCGCAGTTGTCTGCCGTGAGTCTGTCCTGATAGTTTGCCAGCGCCCGGGTCATATACGAATTGATCCAACTGCCGTAATGAGAGTAATCCTTGTAGTTATCCAGATCGGTGACGATCTCCCATTCATCGTGATAAAAATAGATCCGAACATTCTCGTATTCCAGCAACCGCTCTAACGCGTACTCCAGCCCATCCATGACGGCGTCAAAGGTTCCGTTTTGCATCTCACGGTCCCAATACAGAATGCTGAAGGGCACCGTGAAAAACACAAACTCGGTATCGGGATTGGCTTCTACCAAGGGAATGATATTGGATTCCAGATTTCGTTTGGCATCGGCTATGTACTGCTCCGATGAAGCACTCGTCTCGGCTTTATTGGGGCGATTATAGGAACTCAGAGTTGCTTTTTCGGAAAAATCTCCCGTGAGGGTCTCCCCTTCCCGCGCCACGGGTTGCTCGATCCCCTGCAATGTGCCGCGCAGGTTTTTCAGATCGTAGTGGAAGAAGATATCCAGATTCAAAAGATAGGACAGATCCTGCAGATGATCACTTCGGTACAGATAATCGGGCAACGGATCGCGGGGCGCATCGTGGACACCGAACAATTGGTGCTCGTCCAGTTCCCAGTAGACCGTCTCCACCGTATTGTCGCTTGCAAAGCAAATGTCCAGAATGGTCTTCATATTGTAGGAGGTACCTCCCGGATACGGAAGGCGCACCATATCACACCCCAGCAGTTCATTACACTCCTGCACGTCGGTATTCTGAATCATGGAAGTACCCACCAATACCGTATCGTAGCGATAATTTTTCGCGATACCGGGATTGGAATAGAGTTCCGAATATTCGTAATAGGAAAACAACTTGCTTTCCGTACCATAGCGGATCAGCGGATCGGTGACATACATAATCCCCGCAAAGAGCGTCAGCGTCACAGCTGACAATAGCAGAAAGCACAGAGTCCATCGTTTCGTTGTCATGTGCAATACCTCAGAAATTAAAATACAGGAAGGTGGATACTCCCGACAGTGACAGAGCGCTGACGATAAACAACGCCCAGGTCGTCAGCAGAGTCCATCCCGACAAACGGCTTCGTTCAATGATCTCGTTGGTATTTTTCCCAAATACGGCGATCGCCAGCACTGCTGCCGTGCAGACGAGCACTACCGCCGTAAGGGGCAATACCAGCACCATAACGGCGATCGAGGCAGGCTGATACAGTGAGCTTGCCAGCTCCACGCTCAGCCCAAAGCCTCCTGCGCCCACCTGCTTGATGAGTTGCCACGCTTCTCCCACGCTTGGCGCGCGGAATACTACCCAAGTGAGGTTCAGGAACACAAAGTTCATGAGCCAATTGATGGGACGGGGGATCTTGTCCACGGTTTTTCGGAAAAGCCTGCAAAGAATATTGGCGATCCCGTGAAGCACGCCCCACAGGATAAAGGTATATCCCGCTCCATGCCAGATGCCGCTGATCAGAAAGACCAGAAAAACATTCAGATAGGTGCGCACCTTGCCTTTTCGGTTGCCGCCCAGGGGAATGTAGATGTATTTGGTCAGGAATCGGGTAAGAGTAATATGCCAACGCTTCCAAAATTCCAGTATAGTCGCCGCCTTATAGGGCGAATTGAAATTCATGGGAAGCTTGATATTGAACATGAGCGCAATACCCGTTGCCATATCACAATAGCCAGAAAAATCGAAATAGATCTGAACGGTGTAGGCAAGAATGGTCAGAATTGCTTCTAGTGAGCTGAGCGTCGGGATATTCTGATAGCCGTAGCTGACGATCCTTCCGAAATTGTCGGCGACGATCACTTTTTTGAAGAGACCTATGGAAAACGCCTGCAAGCCTCGGGCAAAATTGTCGAAATTCAGCCGTTTACGCTGCATATCCGCAAATTGAGGAAGCATCTCGTCGTGAGAGACGATCGGGCCTGCCACCAGTTGCGGAAAGAAAGTCACAAAAAGAACGTAATCCCAAAAGCTGTGCTGCTTGCACTCGCCTTTGGCGGTATCCACCAGATAGGAGATTTGTTGGAAGGTGAAAAAGCTGATACCCAAGGGAAGAGCGATATTCAGATAGTCGAACGCAGAACCGGTAAAGCGGTTGATGTTTTCCAGCAGGAAATCGAAGTATTTGAAATAGCCCAACAAAATCACGTTGGCGATGATTCCCCCCGCAAGGATTGCTTTCTTAGGATAACGCTGTAAAACGCAACACAGGGCGTAATTCATCCCAATACTGGACAGGATAATCAGCACATAATACGGCTCGTTGTAGCCGTAAAACACCAAGGAAGCGATCACCAAAGACAGCTTGGCAAGGGTATATTGCCGACACTTGTTGAGTCCGAAGTAAAGGAGCAAGGTCAGCGGGAGAAACAGAAAGATAAAGACATAAGAATTGAAGAGCATATATTTTCCTCAACACGATAAACGATCCATAACACCGATACCAAGCATTCTATCGGTGAACGGAAAAGAGCCTTGGGGAAAGGCTCTTTTCGGGAAACGGTGTTTGCGATCATCTTCTCCGCTCTTTGGCGTGGAGGATGTCCTCTGCAAACGATTCTTCGGTATAATCATCGACGAACACGGGGGTGGAGAAGATCCGCTCGTCGCCCCTCTTCAGACAGAAGGCGTACGCCTTCTCCGGCTCGCCTGCCACGGCTTCTACGCCCGCGCCGTCAAAATCGGCGTAATCGTACTCGACCGTCTTGTCTTCCGACCAATCCTCGCACAGGGAGATCCGACGGGTCAGGACGGTGAGGCGGTCGCGGCGGATGTACAGATAGGAGAAGGTCACCACGGGGTGCAAAAATCCGCCTGCCTTCAGCTTGCGGGGCGGCAGGGACTTGCTCTGCCCGTCGGTGCCCGCTTCGCTGCCTACCAGGATCAGCGAATTTGCCGACAGGTCGGAGGGATAGTCCAGTTTATCCTCGGCGTATTCCTTGAAATCCCGCTTGCAGTTGTCGATCTGCTCCAGCATATCGGATTCCTTGACCTTCATACTCAGCGAGACCGCCCACAGCGGTCCGCCGACCACCAGGGGGATCCAGCCAAACCGTCCCAAAACCCACAGTCCCAGCCCGTGGAAGGAGGACAGCACTAGCATGACCGCGCCGATCAGCATCAGCGGAAGCCCTACCGTTTGCAGAAATTTCACTTTTTTACGGTGTTTTCCGTCATAAAACTTAATATTGGTTGCAAAATCCATCGGATCATTCCTTTCCAAGTTGCAAAATGAACTCTATCATATTGTATTATAGCACATCCGTATCGGGATTGCAATAGATTTTTCTTTATTCCCGCGATTTTCCCTGCTCCGCCTTGGGACGGGATCGGTAGCGCTCCTTGTAGGCTTTGGAAAAGTGGGAAAGATCGCAAAAGCCGCAGGAGAGGGCGATCTCGGTGAGGCTGATGCCCCCCTTTTCCACCAACAGAGCCGCCTTTTCCAGTCGGAAATTGAGGATCGCCCGCTGGGGCGAGATGCCCAGCCCCGATTTGAAGATGCGGTAAAGATACGATCGGCTGACGTTCAGATGCTCCGCCAGCGATTCCACCGTCAGCGAGTCGGAGTAGGCGTTTTCCATATAATCGTAACTCATCTGCAGATAGCGGTGGCCCTTGTCCATCCGCTCTACGGGTTCCTCGTCCACAGTGCTCATCAACAGATAGAACGCTCCCTGCGCCTGCTCGTAATTGTAGAGCGTGGTCTCCACGGTCAGCCGCTTCAGGTACGGGATCAGCTCATCCTTGTCCCGATAGACGAAGCAATGGACGCCCGACTCCAACCCGTGGCGGCGCAGAACCGCTTCGTTCTCCTTGGTGGCGCCCACGCCCACCCAAAGATACTCCCACGGATCGTCGGGATCGGCAGTGTAGGTAGTCACCTCGCCGGGGATGATGAAAAAGCCCTCCCCTTGCTCTAATGCAAACTCTCCGTCCTCGGTCTGCAGTTTCCCCTTCCCTTTGATGATGAAGTGAAGCAAAAAGTGGTCGCGGATGGCGGGGCCGAAGCGATGCCAGCAGGGACATTGCTGATGTCCCATAAACGCCCGCCCGTTTCCGTCCGAAAAAGCAATCGGCATAGTACTGACCTCCCCGGTACTGATATTCACCTGATATTATAGCATATTTTTACGGCGTTTGCAACATACGTACCAAAAAAAGCAACACAAATCATAGCGTTTTTTCTGCTTTGGGTCTATAATGGATTTCATAGATACCCCTGAACGTCAATGATGAATTAAGAAAGGAAGAAACACGATGAAAAAATTTCAACTGATCGCATTCCTGCTGGCGGGCGGAATGCTGGCGGGATGCTCCTCCTCGGGCGGGACGGACACGTCAGCCGCATCCACTACCGTCACCGTAACTCCCTCCGCTACCACCACCTCCGCCGATCCCGAGCAGACCCCCGTAGGTGCCATCACCCCCGGCGAAGCGAAGGATCACCTGGTGCAGAACGGCAACGTCTACACCCTCTACTCCCCCGACGGAACCCTTGCCATTGAGATCGACACTGCCGAGCAGATGTCCTACTCGGTCTACCGCGTCCGGGACGGCGAGACCACCGAGTGGGTTCGTGAGTCCACGCTGGGTGTAGAGGCGGGACGCAAGACCTACTACAAGGATGCCACCGTTACCTCCGCCACCGCCACCGAGGTGGAGGTCAGCTACCCTCTCTACGGCAATCAGCGCACCGCCGACGGGCACTGCATGGAGGCGGTACTTTCCCTCTCTCAGGGCGATTACAGCTACTGGCTGGAGGTGCGCGCCTACGACGACGGCGTTGCCTTCCGCTACGTTCTGCCCGAGCTGTCCAGCGTGACTGCGCTGAACGAGCTGACCACCTACGCGCTGCGAACCGACATTGAGCAGTGCTGGTACGGCGTGAACAATCAGGATTACGAGCCCGTGATCGAGTCCCACTCGCCCACCCGCTCTTCCAATGACGTCATCTGCGCGCCTCTGACCGCCGAGCTCAAGGACGGACGCGGCTACATCGCCATCATGGAGGGCGCGCTGAACGAGTCCTACCCCGGTGTGAACCTGAAGGCGGAGGGAAAATCCACCTACTCCACCTGCTTCTACACCACTCCCACCGTCAGTACGGGCACGCTGACCTCCGGCTGGCGTCTGATCAACATCGCCGACGACCTGAACGGTCTGGTGAACAATTACAACGTCTACACCGTCAACGAAGCGGCGGACGAGACGCTGTACGCCGACACCTCCTGGATCGAGGCGGGACGCTCCGCCTGGTCCTGGTGCACTACCCACGGCGCACCCACCTACGAGCAGATGAAGGAATACATCGTTGCCGCCGCAAAGCTGGGCTACGAGTACAACATCATCGACGACGGCTGGCCTGCTTGGAACGATTACAAGGCACTGCTGACCGATCTGGGCGTGATGGGCGAGGAGCTGAACGTAAAGCAGCTTCTGTGGGGCACTATCACCGCCGGCACGTCGGGCTACAATAAGACCCCCGACGAAGGCTCCGTAAACGCCTATCTGCAGCTGCTCTCCGACGCCCATATGTACGGCGCCAAGGTGGACTTCTGGTGGAGCGACGCCAACACCAACACCACCGCCCTGCAGAAGTACATTCTGGAAGAGGCCGCCAAGCTGCAGATGATCATCGACTTCCACGGCTGTAACAAGAACACCGGTCTGAACGTGACCTACCCCAACGAGCTCTCCCGCGAGGGCGTGCGCGGTTTGGAAAACATCGGCAACAGCAACACCACCAACTACTCCACCTACGCCGCTTGGCTGAACGCACAGCTCTACACCCGCTTCCTCTGCGGTCACGCAGACTGGACCCCCGGCACCTACAACGCTATGGAGATCGCCTCGCTGATCTGCATCGACTCTCCTCTGATGGTGGTCGCTTCCGATCCCGAGGACATCCTGGCAAGCCCTGCCGTGGAGTTTATCAAGTCCATCCCCACCGTTTGGGACAAGACGGTAGTTCTCTCCGACAGCCGGATCGGCAAGTATTCGGTCTACGCTAAGGAAAATAACGGCACCTGGTTCATAGGCGGCATCGCCTCCTCCAACGTAAGCGGTGCCAAGGTGGATCTTGCCGAGTTTCTGCCCGACGGCACCTACACCGCCGAGGTATGGGTGGACGGCGCTGACGGCATGGAAAAGACCGTCGTGACCGTTACGGGCGGCGACGTCATCAACATCGACGACCTGACCTCCGGCAAGGGATACGCCATCCGCATCTCCAAGCTGTCTCTGAGTCAGTACGGCGGCGCCATCGGCACGATTGCCGTGACCGCTCCCGACTGTGCTGTCGTAAAGTACACCGTAGACGGCTCCGACCCCATGACCTCCTCCACCGCAGTCGCAGCAGGCGAGACCATCACGCTGACCGCGTCCTGCCGTCTGCAGGTTGCCATCGTCGAGGGCGACGGCAAGGGCACGCTCCTGTCCTATCAGTTCAACGAAATCGATCCCGTCCACACCTTTAAGTCCTCCATGGATTACGAGGACGGCAAGACCATCGTTTCCCTGAGCGTCGCTGAGGGTGCCACCATCCACTACACGCTGGACGGCAGCACGCCTACTGCATCCTCTCCCGTAGCAGGGGACAGCATCGTAATCACCGACACCTGCACCCTCCGCTATCTGATCGTTTCGGGTAACGAGACCAAGGAAGGCAGTCTGGATGTGAAGGTGACCAAACAGCTGACCGCACCCAAGTCCGATCTGGCGCTGACCGACGCCAAGCCCACCTCCAAATCCATCGGTTGGGGCAACGCTCACTTTGACACATCTATGTCTCCCGACAACGGCATGGGCACGCGCCCCATTTCCCTGGGCGGTACCAACGTGGACAACGGCACCAAGTTTGACCGCGGCATCTCGTCCAACTCCGTTTCCACCTACACCTACGCGGTGCCCGAGGGCTATACCCGCTTCGTGGGCGTGGTGGGCATCGATGACTGCGTTTACAACAACACCGCCTCTTGCGGTGAGGCAAAGTCCACTCTCTCCATCGCCTTTAACGGAGCGGTCGTCTACACCTCCGAGGCTTTCCGAATGGGCGAGTACGTCTACTTCGACGTAGAAGTTCCGGCAGGCGCAACTACCATGACCATCACCTTCGGTGACGGCGGCAACGGCGCGACCTGCGACAACGTCTCGCTGGCAATGCCCGGCTGGGTGAAGTGAAGCGGGGCTTCGCCCCACACCCCACCAAAGGAACTTTTTGAAAAAAGTTCCTTTGGAATCTTCAAAAACTTTTATAAAAGCGCCGCAACTGCTTGCGGCGCAGGAAAAATCTCATTGTAAATCTGCGGATCACAGATCCGTAAAATACAGGAGGAAATCTATATGAAAAAGCTTTTGTCCACCCTTTTGATCGCATCCATGACGACGTGTGCGATCCCCGCGCTCTCCGCTTTCGCCGCAGAGAGCACCGACATCCTGTCGCAGCCCCGCTACGAACTGGAAGACGCCACCCTTACCAAGGACGATATCCGTAACGGCGGTGACGACACCGTATCCGGCGGCAAGTTCGTCGGCGGCTTTGACAACGGCGAGCAGACCGCTACTCTCACGGTAACCGCTCCCAAAGCCGGCGCCTATGCGCTGACCGTGGGCTTTATCACCATGGACGGCGGCCGTCAGTTTGACGTGACGGTCAACGGCAAGACCATCAACAACGTCACCTGCGGTGCTTCCGGCTCCAGCTGGGAAGGCGACGTGAAGACCTGCACCGTAGTAGTAGCCCTGAACGCCGGTGAGAATACCGTAGTACTGGGACAGGATTCCGGATTTGGCCCCAGCATCGATTACATCGAATTTGCTGAGATCACCGACGGCGTTGAGCTGACCGTCGGCGAAGCGGTGAAGATCGAGGCGGAGAACGCTTACGTTGTGAGCGGCGTTTCGGTCAGCGACTCCGAGGTTGCCTCCGGCGGCAAGCTGGTCAACGACATCGGCGGCGAGAACGGCAACGTAGACCGCTATCTGGAGTTCGTGGTAGACGCGCCCGCTGCCGGCAAGGCAAGCCTTGTGATCTACTACTTCTGCGCCGCAGAGCGCAACATTGAACTGTCGGTGAACGGCGGCGACGCAACCGTCATCTCGGTTGCCAACAACAATACCTGGGGCAATCCCGGCGACTCTGCCGCTACCGCCCACGAAGTGATCACCGTTGATCTGCAGGAAGGCGTCAACTCCCTGAAGCTCTACAACTCCACCGGATGGGGTCCCAATCTGGACTATGTTGAGATCACCGTAGCGGAAGCTGAGAACGAGGATGACGGCGTGATCGACGGTGGCACCGATACCGATCCCGATACCGCACCTTCTACCGGCGACGCCGTTACCTGCGCGCTGGTGCTGGCTGCCATCGCACTGACCGGTACTGCCATCGCGGTTTCCAAGAAGAGACGAATCACCGAATAAATTGATTGGAATAACCGGTTGAGGCGCTTCAATGAAGCGCCTCAATTGTAATTTTCGATTTCAATGGAAAGGATGCAAATTGTATGCGAAAACATTTGCGATTGTTCTGTATGCTGCTGACCTTCTCCCTTTTCGCAGGCGCGCTCGTAGCCTGCGGCTCCGATGACACCTCCGCTCCCGAAGGTAACACCGTCCCCGCTACCGAGTTTACGGTAGGAGGCGACTTCGTGATCGTTCTGCCCGCATCTCCCACCGAGGGTGAGGTGCAGGCTGCCGCCGACCTCTCTGCCGCACTGAATCAGATGGGCGTGACGCTCTCTACCGCCAATGGCAGCACGGAGGGGAAAAACGAGATTTTGGTGGGTAAGACGAGCCGTACGGCGTCTCAGGAAGCGCTGAACGGTCTTGCCGGCGGCGATTTCACCGTGAAGGTCGCCGGCGATGCGAATAACGGCTATAAAATAGTCCTTGCGGCGATCGACGACGATGGCGTGGCATTTGCCGCTGATTATATGATCCGCACCTGTCTGACCGGCGAGACAGCGGGCACCGTTTCGGTTTCGCTGGCACACACTTATCGGCGCGGCGACGTGAGCATTGCGGGCACGCCGCTGTCCCAATACACCTTGGTTTACGCCAAGGAGGGCGTCGGCGGTGACAAGGACGTGGAAGCGGCAAAATACGCTGATACTGCGGCAGTCTTTGCCGATCAGGTGGAAAAGACCACCGGCGTGCGGCTCAACGTAGTCGCAGACGGAGGAACGCTTCCCGAAGGAAAGGTGATTCACTTCGGCAACACCTCCTCCCGAAGCGATAACAGCGTTTATTCCTCTAAGCTGATCGGAAACATCCGCGCGTACGCGGTTCGCTTCGTGCAGGGCGGCGATATTGCGCTGGCGGGAGGTAACGCTTGCTCCGCGTTGGCGGCAGGTGAGGCGTTCCTGTCCGCGATCCGTGCGGCTGATCGGGAAATCACCGACGATCTGGCGCTGGCGGGAGAAAAGGAGCTGATCCGCGTTGCCTGCGTGGGCGACAGCATCACCTACGGCACCAATTCCACCGATCCGTCCATGCAAAGCTATCCCGTTTATCTCCAGCGGATGCTGGGCTACGGCTACTATGTGGAAAAGTACGGCGCACCCAGCCACTCGCTGATTGAGACCGACACCCCGAGCTTTTTGAAGCACGATTATTTCCAAAAGAGCGTGGCGGGCGATCCCGACGTAGTGATTGTGATGCTGGGCACCAATGACTGCCGTACCCAAAAGTGGGAGGACTCCGCCTACAAAGATTGGAGCGATCCCGCCCGTAAGGAAGCCTTCCTCTCCTCGGGGCAAAAGCTGATCGACGCTTACCGCGCCGCAAACGCCGACGTGCAGATCATCTTCGCTACCTGCCCCACCGTTCCCCAGGACGCATGGCTGGGCACCGACTGGACCGCCCGCATCCGACGCTACGGCAATCCCGCCATCAAACAGCTGGCACAGGCCAACGGCTGTTTTGTGATCGACGTCTTCTCCTACTCCGAGGATCACCCCGAAATGTTCGAGGGCGGTGACGGTCTGCACCCGCAAAACGAGCAGTACGAGATCCTGGCTGAGGGTATTTACGATATGGTCAAGGATATGATCAAAAAGCCGTGAGTGACTGCCACAATAACAAGCAAAAATCCCGCAAGCAATTGCGGGATTTTTTAGGAAATTTTGGAAGATCCCCAAGAAACTTTTTTCAAAAAGTTTCTTGGGCGGGGTGTGGGGCAGCGCCCCGCATATCACGATAACATTGCTCTGTCGTTGGCAAATTCGCTGCCGCTGGCGACCGAGAATTTCGCCAGCAGGTCGTCTACGGTGAGCTTTTTCTTGTCCTCACCGGCAATGTCCAGGATCACGCGACCCTCGTGCATCATGATGAGACGGTTGCCGTGGGCGATGGCGTCCTTCATGTTGTGGGTGATCATCAGAGTGGTCAGACGGTTCTCGTTGACCAGCTGATCGGTCAGCGCAAGGACTTTCGCGGCGGTCTTGGGATCCAGGGCGGCGGTGTGTTCGTCCAGCAGGAGCAGTTTGGGCTGTTGGAGGGTCGCCATCAAAAGGGTCAGCGCCTGCCGCTGACCGCCCGAGAGCAGTCCGACCTTGGAGGTCATCCGATTCTCCAGACCCAGATCCAGCGTCGCCAGCTTTTCTCTGTACTTGGCGCGCTCGGCTTTGCCGATCCCCCAGCCCAGTCCGCGCACCTTTCCGCGTCGGGCGGCGAGGGCGAGGTTCTCCTCGATGCCCATGTCGGCGGCGGTGCCCAGCATCGGATCCTGGAAGACTCTGCCCAGGAATTTCGCCCGACGGTGCTCTGGCATGGCGGTGACGTCCACGCCGTCGATGGTGATCTTGCCCGCATCCACCCGCCAAACGCCTGCGATGGCGTTGAGCATGGTGGATTTACCGGCGCCGTTGCCTCCGATGACGGTGACGAAGTCACCGTTGTTCAGGGTCAGGGACAGATCCTTCAGCGCGATCTTTTCGTTGACGGTGTTGGCGTTGAAAACTTTATAAACGTGGGAAAGTTCAAGCATTGGTACCGCCCTCCTCTTGCGCCGCGATGGACTTGATAGACGGACGAATAAACCGCCGTTTCAGATAAGGAAGACCCAGGAAAATGGCTACCACCGCCGCAGACAGCAGCTTCAGCAGGTCGGCGTCCAGACCAAGCCAAATGACCGTCTGATAGACGATATAGTAGATGATGCCGCCCACTACCACCGCAGAGAGGCGGAGCGCGAAGTTCTTCAGCAGCTTGGAGAGGAGCACCTCTCCGATGATCACGGCGGCAAGTCCGATGACGATGGCACCTCTGCCCTTCTGAACGTCCGCCTGACCGTCATACTGGGCAAGCAGTGCACCTGCCAGCGCCACGATGCCGTTGGAGAGCATCAGTCCGAACACCTTCATGATATTGGTGTTGATGCCCTGCGCACGGCTCATGTTGGGATTGTTGCCGGTACAGCGGAGCGCGGAGCCCATGGCGGTACCGAAGAACCAATACAGCACGCAGATCAGGACGATCACGAAGATCGCGGTGACGAAGATGGGGTTCTGATAGAACGGAACGCCTCGCAGCTCGCCCATCGATACCAGCACGTCGTATTTGCGGGTGTTGATGGTCTGGTTGCCCGAGCCGAGGATCTTCAGATTGACCGAGTAGAGGGAAAGCTGGGTCAGGATACCCGCCAAAATCGGGGGAATTCCCAGCAGGGTGTGCAAAAGTCCGGTGACCATTCCCGCCAGCATTCCGGCAATCACCGCGCCGATGATCGCTACGGGCATACTGTAGCCGTTAATGAGCAGCATTACGCAGACGGCACCGCCGGTTGCCATGGTGCCGTCCACCGTCAGGTCGGCGATGTCCAGCACGCGGTAGGTGATATACACGCCGATTGCCATAATGCCCCAGATCAGACCCTGGGCAACGGCTCCCGGCATTTGGTTGAGCAATGTTGTGAAATCCATAATGAATCCTTTCGGACGGAATATTTGCTTTTTTACACAAAATCGGGGTTTGAAAGAGATTTTTCAAACCCCGTTGGTTGTTTATTCAGCGGAAGTCTCGATGGCGGTGTAGCCCTCGGGAATGGTGATGCCCAGCTCGTCGCAGACCGCCTTGTTGTACTTCTTGGTGAACTCAGGCGCGTATTCGATGGGCATTTCGGAGATCTTAGCCTCGCCCTTCAGGATCTTGGCTGCCATCTTGCCGGTAGCATAGCCCAGGTCGTAATAGCTGATGGACAGAGTGGCGATGCCGCCGCCTGCACACATACCCTCCTCGCCGGTGATCACGGGAACCTTAGCGGGGCGGGCAACCTGATCCAGGATGCTCATATAGGTGGCAACGGTGTTATCGGTGGGAACGTAGAGGGCTTCGCACTCAGAGACTGCGGTGGTGCAGACGCCTGCCATATCGTTGGAGTCGGTGAAGGTGTAGACCTTGCAGGTCTTGCCTGCCGCTTCCAGATAGCCCTTGACCTTCTCCACCTGATACTTGGAGTTTGCCTCTGCGGAGCAGTAGATCAGACCAATGGTGTTCTTATCGGGGAGCAGCTCGGTAAAGAGCGCCGCCTGCTGATCCAGCGGTGCCAGGTCGGAGGTGCCGGAGACGTTGCCGCCCACGGTGCCGCTGAAGCCCTCGATATCCAGCGCAACGCCGTACTCGGTGACCGAGGTGCCCAGGATCGGGATGGTCTGGGTCGCATTATAGGCGGTCTGCAGAACGGGGGTAGCGTTGGCAAGGATCAGATCCACGTTTTCGGAAACGAAGCTGTTGATGATGGTGGTGCAGGCAGACTGGTCGCCGCCGGCGTCCTGTACCTTAAAGGTGACCTTATCACCCAGCTCTGCCTTCAGCGCGTCCTGGACGCCCTGGGTAGCGGCGTCCAGCGCAACATGAGGCTGGATCTGGCAAATGCCGACGGTGTAGGTATCTTTTTCGGTGGAAGTGCTGTCTTCGCCGCAGGCTGCCATGCCAAGCAACATCGTGCCGCAAAGAAGGAAAGAAAGCAGTTTTTTCATAATGATTCTCCTGATTTAGGGCAAATTTACTTTAGCCCGTTAAATTATTGAGATACATTTATTATACTCGATGGAAGGGAAAAAGTCAATTCTCTATTCTCCAAAATTGCGGGGATTTTTTTGTGTAATTTCAACAATTTTCTCGATCTCATTGACGAAAAAGTAATTTTCTGTTATAATTTTAGATATTTTTTTGCTCGGAGCGTTACCTTTGGCTGTAATTTGCGTCTTTAGGATGAAAGGTTCACGAAAGCGCGAAAGGGGAGTTTCTCTTGACATTCCCGAAAAATCCTGCTATACTGAAAAAAACGCCCGTCGCGGGCATAAAGGAGTGATCGACTATGTGGAAGCAAAAGCTGGGGCTGGGCATCCTCGGTCTGCCCGGGATGACGGTCTCCGACGAGATCCGCGCGATGAAGAAAGTGGGCTTTGAATCCTTCTTCACCGGTTGGAGCAAGGGAGATCCCGTGGAGGAATGGGCAGAGGTGGCGCGGGAGTGCGGGATGATCTATCAGTCCATCCACGCGCCCTTCGGAAGAGCTGCCGATATTTGGGGAGAGGATGACGCAAAAGGCGACGACGCCGTCCGCGAGCTGTGCGACTGTCTGGACGCCTGTCGGGCAGCAGGGGTGCCGATTATGGTTGCCCACGCCTTCATCGGCTTCCGGGATCACTCGCCCACCGAGATCGGGCTTGTCCGTTTCGAGAGGGTGGTGCGTCATGCAGAGGCGTGCGGGGTGAAGATCGCGCTGGAGAACACCGAGGGCATTGAGTATTTGGACGCCCTGCTCTCCCACTTTGCCGAAAGCGAGACCGTGGGCTTTTGCTGGGACACGGGGCACGAGATGTGCTACAACTACTCCGAGGATCTGCTTGCCCGCTGGGGCGATCGGCTTCTTGCCACCCACGTCAACGATAACTTAGGCATCCGCGATCTTTCGGGGGAGATCACCTGGATCGACGATCTACATCTGCTTCCCTTCGACGGCATCGGCAATTGGGACGAGAAGATGGAGCGTCTGGCTCACGCCAACGCGCCCGAGGTGCTGACCTTTGAGCTGTCCCTGCGCTCCAAGCCCGACCGCCGCGAGAACGCGCCCTACGCCGCCATGGAGCCGATGGATTATCTCACCGCCTGCTACATCCGCGCCTGCAGAGTGGGTGCACTGCTCATCCGCGCGAGAGAGAAAATGAGTGTTTTGTAATTTAACATTTTTTTGCTCTTCCATGTTCGATTTTGATAGAATTGTTCATTTACATATGATATAATCTAAAGTACCATAGTGTGCGTTTGCACACCGTATTTTTCAGAAATGAGGTAACGAATATGAAAAAGAAACTGACCGCGCTGGTTCTGCTGGCATCCCTTCTCTTTGCCGCCACCGCCTGTGCAAGCGATGCTGAGGAAACCTCCGCCGCCGATACGACGACTGCCGCACAGCAGACCACTACCGCAAAACAAACCACCGTCCTGACTCCTCCCATTATCGAGCTGCCCAAAACCGACGAGGGCGACAATGGCGATGAAGACGACTGGACCGATATCTCCGAGATGTTCATCCCCTACGGCTCTGCTACCGTGGACGGTGTCAAGGACGAATCCTGGGCAAACGCCGCCACCGTTTCGCTGGATATGACCAAGAAGGACTCCCCCAACGCCGATACCTACGTGGAAGCCAGCGCAATGTGGGACGAGAACGGTCTCTACTTCCTGTTTGAGATCACCGACTCCGACATCTACACCGGCGGCACGCTGGGCGACTACAACAACGATGGTATTTACCTGTACGTTTCCGAGGATCCTATGGCTTACTGGAAATCCTTTGAGGCATTTGCAGGCGGCACCTATCAGTTTGCGCTGATCGCCGACGGTCTGGAAATGATCCCCCGTCACGGTGATACCACCGTCAACCTCAATGCGCAGACCGCTTACACCCGCACCGAGACCGGTATGATCATCGAGTTCTCCTACGTTCCCTACCACACGCCCGTTGCCGCAGGCAACTTCCTGCTGATGGACTTCCAGTACAACGACTGCACCTCCAGCGGCAAGCGCTCCGGCGGTATCGGTTGGTACAACGGCACCGACAACAACTCCGACACCATGCTGTGGGCTGTTGTAAAGCTGTTGGCAGAGGGCGAGACTGCGCCTAACTAAATCCCATCCAAAGAAACCGCCCCTTTCCCGTTTGGGAGAGGGGCGGTTCGCATCGATGCGTAAACGGCGGAACTGCGCGAAAATTTTCTTCTTCCGCACAAAAAGAACTTGACAAACGCTTTTTCGTATGTTATAATAGATTCGCTGATTTGCGCATGGTACGCTAATGTGGCTCAGTTGGTAGAGCAGCTGATTCGTAATCAGCAGGTCGCGGGTTCGAGTCCCGCCATTAGCTCCACACGAAAACCGCGGTCTGCGGTTTTCTTTTTATTTTACGAGAGTTTGCGAGGTTTTATGAAGCTGACCGATCTTTCGGTGATCCGCTCCCTGCTGGGAGAAGAGGGCACCTCCTTCAAAAAAAAATACGGACAGAATTTTCTCACCAATGAATCGGTAGTGGAGCGCATCGCCGCCTCCGCCCTGCCCGACGTCCCCGATCCCGAGGAGCGGCTGGGCATTTTGGAGATCGGTCCCGGCATCGGCGTACTGACCCAAAAGCTCGCCGCCGTCGCCCACAAGGTCACCGCCGTGGAGATCGACACTACCCTGCTCCCCATTTTGGAGAAAACGCTTGCCGATTGTCCCAACGTCCACGTGGTCAACAACGATATTATGAAGGTGGATCTGCCCGCGCTGGTGGCGGAGGAGTTTGAGGGCTGTACCCGTCTTGCGGTCTGTGCCAATCTGCCCTACTACATTACGACGCCCATTCTGATGACTCTGCTGGAATCAAAGCTCCCCTTCTCCTCCATCACGGTCATGGTACAGAAGGAGGTAGCAGAGCGGCTCTGCGCGCCTGCGGGCTCGGACGCCTACGGCGCCATCACGGCGGTGCTCTGCTATTACGGCGAGGCAAAGCGGCTCTTCACGGTCAGCGCGGGCAATTTCGTTCCTGCGCCCAAGGTGGACAGCGCGGTGGTACAGATCAAGCTCCACCAATCGCCTCCCGTGGAGGTTGCCGACGAGGAAAGGCTGTTTGCCGTCATCAAGGCTGCCTTCGGTCAGCGGCGCAAGACCCTGCAGAATGCGCTGACCTCCCTACCCGGCGTCAGCCGTCAGCAGATCGCCGCCGCCATCGCAGAGGCGGGGCTATCCCCCACGGTGCGCGGAGAGGCACTGGGGCTGGAGCAATTCGCAAAGATCGCAGATAGCGTGTTCTCGGTTCAGGAAAGCACACAATGAATTGCAACCTTGCGGTTGCATGAATTGATGCGCAAGCATCAATTCACCTATATTATCTATCCAAACGAACAGAGCAAGAATAGAAGGATTTCGCTCCTTTTACTCTTGCTCTTTCTGTCGTGCCTGTCGGCACATGGGTTGCGATTTGAATTATGATGCCGAGGTATCAATTCACTCCGCGTAGGACTCGTTGATCTGATACACGTCGTAGTACGCCAGCAATTGAAGGACGATGACGATGCCGGAGGGCTGCATGACGTCGTTGTCGAAGTAATCCTCAGCCCAGAAGTCCGTACCGGGGGAGCAGAAGAAGGGATCGTACTGTCCGTTTGCGTCCTTGGTCTGTAGGGTCTGATCCATGACGTTCTTCAGCAGCGTCATATAGGTATTGGATTTCTTGGAGGTGTCGGTCTCCACGTATTTGACCATACCGCGGGTCAGCCAGCCCACACACCAGGACTTGTAGATGGGATTGCGCTTCATGGTGGCTACCAAGGTTTCGCCTCTGCCCGTAGTATTAAACATATGGGACGAGACGGCGGTGGCGGAGCGACGCGCCATTTTCAGATAATCGGTATCCTGCGTGATCTCGTACATGAGACAGGTGGCATACAGCATCGTTCCCTGATCGTAGGCGGGCTGCCAAGGATCGTTGACGCCTGCATAGTAGATGCCGCCCGACGTGCGCAGATTCTCGTTGACCCAATCGTAGAGCAGTTTTCCGCGCTCGTAGTAGATCTCCTCGCCGGTGAGCTGATACATCCACAGATGCGAGATGGCGGAGGGGCCGTTGGTGCAGACGCCCTTGTTACCCGAATAGGTCTTGTCCCAGTAGATGCCGCCGCCCTGATAATCGTCGTAGCCGGTCCACAGAAATTCCAGGATCTCCTTGGCGCGCTTCAGATAATCGGCGTTGTCGAACTGTTCGTAGGCGGTCAGGTAGCGGATGCAGATCCAGGCGTTATCGTCGTAGTAGTAGTCGCCGGAGTTACCGCGCCAGGAATTGTAATAGGTGATTCCCGAGTATCTGCCCGAGGGAGTGACCAGGGTCGCGTTCTCGACCTTGAAGAGGTCGAAGCCGTTGTCCAGCATATCGATATAGCAGTTTTTGATGGTGGCGTTATCGGGGTACATCACGTAGGACTCCGCCAGCGCCTCCACGAAAGCGGTGGTAGGCCAGACGCAAGCCGGGTTGCCCGGGTTGGACAGGCTCTCGATCAGACCGTGACTGCGCTTGTTGTAATACTTTTCGATGGTCTCCACCATCAGCGTTTCGGCAGGTGCGCCGTAGGGATTGGATGCTAGCAGTGCGGCGTATTCCTCGGGAGTGAGCTGTACCTCGGGGGCTTCAGTCGTGACTGACGCCGTCGTGGTGGTTGCCGTTGCGGTCTCGGCAGGCTCGGTGCCGCACGCCAGCAACGTGGGGAGCACCATCAGCGCAGAAAGCGCCGCCGCCATCCATTTGAACTGTAATTTCATCATTTCCTCCGTAAATTGATCGTGTTATCTTATTTTAACACAATTTTGCCATTCTGTCAACCGTAATTCTTCCGAGCGCAAAAAAACAGGACCCGAGCTTCTCGGGTCCTGCAAAATCGGAATCGTTTATTTTAGCAAGCCGCGCTTCTCTTCTTGGAAACGACGATTGCGATGGCTGCCATTGCCACTGCGGATACTGCGATCAGCACGGTGATAGCGTCGCCGGTGGGAGCGGGCTTAACGGGATCGGGATCGGGATCGGGAGTGGGGGTGGGAGTGGGATCGGGCTGCTCGTTAGTGTCGGGCTGTTCGGGATCGGGAATGGGAGCATTCAAGTTCTTGGTATAATCCGTGCTCTCTGCGTTTGCACCCTCAGCGGTGAAGGTTACCAAAGCGGCATCTCCCTCAGCGATAGTGTGGTTCTGACCAAGGGTGGTGAAGTGACCGTCTGCCCATACCACCAAGATAGAGGTACGGGTGCCTGCAGTAACGGTAGGATCGGAGCAGACGACGGTCAGTTTTCTACCGTCGGCAGTGATCGTAGCGGTCTCGTCCAGCACGCCGTTGACGTAAACCTTGGTGCCCGCCGCAGACGCCATAGCGGTGGCAGTCTCAGCGTTCATTGCGAAGTTCGTCCAACCGGTAACGGTCTTCGCCTCTGCGTTGTAAGAGAAATTGCCGCTGCACTGGGTATCGTGCGCTTCGGGATACTTGGTTTCGCTAACCTTGGAGAGCTCGTAGCCGGAAATGATAACCTTGGCGGTCTGCGTGCAGTTATCGAATACGGGAAGCTGATCGGCATGACCGAATCTGGCGTAAGAAGCGACCCATGCGGATGCAAGAGTGGAATACGCCTCAACGGTACCGTTGGAAGCACAGTTCTTGAAGGTCACGTTGACTTCATCGCCGGTATCCTTATGCATGATTCCGATAAAGCCGCCTACGCCGCGCTTGTCGGACCATTCGTAGACGTTGGTAGCCTTGCCGTCAAAGGTGCAGTTCTCGAAGATTTCCACCGAACCGCCGTTGCGAACCATACCGAGGAAGCCGCCTACGCCGCGCTTACCCGAAACGGTTGCGGAAGAAGTGCAGTTCTTGAAGGTTACAGTCTGACCCTCGTTGACACCCAGGATGCCGCCGGTACCGGATCGACCTTCTTCATCGCCTACGGTGGTCAAAGTTGCCTCACAAACGATATTCTCGAAAGTGATTTGACCTTTAGCAGTGCCTACGACACCGCCCAAGGAGTTCTTGGCTTCGCCGTTACCGACCACACTGCCTTTTACGGTAAGGTTCTTGATAGTACATCCATCTCCACCCGCAGAGCAGAACAGACCAGTACGCTGATCGGCAGTAAGCTCCAAAGCATAGGTGATCGTATGGTTGTCACCGTCGAAGGTTCCGGTGAACACATTGTTTTGGTTGCCAAACGACACCAAATGAGCAGTTGTATCAATAGTCAGGTCTGCAGTTAATTTGTAAGTACCCGACAAAGGATAGTTCTCATCGTTGCCGATCTTAGCAAGTTCCTCTGCGGTGGTAATCTCGATGACGTTTTCATCAGCGAATACGCCGAAGGACGCCATGGTGAGAAGCATCGCACAGGTAAGTACGAAAGAGAGAAGTTTTTTCATGATTTTCCTCCTGAATTTCTATTCGGCCGTCTCTTTGCGACCGTATGCATTTATATTGTAACATACCGTTCACAATTTGTCAATTAAAAAAAGCGCGATTTTTTCAAAATCCGTCTTTTGCCCCGCCAAAATTTTGACCCGATTTTTGTGCATTTTCTATAAGCGAATTCAAAATTCACAGACTTTCGTCCAATTATAACGGATAACGTGATGACCGCTGCCGTGTCGTCCTGAGCGGCGCAGACGCCTCCTCTCTATCGGTCATCCTGAGCGAAGCAGGAACGCCTGCGGCGTGCCTGCGTAGTCGAAGGATCTCAAAACAAGTCTGATCTAACTCCATTGGAGATCCCGCCTTCTGCGCCCCCGCCATGGCGGGGGTTCGACTGCAGTAAGCCCGCAGGGCGTCTGCATTGCTCGAGGATGACCGATAGAGGTGAAGCGTCCGCCTATCAGGGTGATACGGTAGAGAGGCGTCTGCATAAGTGGAGGAAAAAGAAGATGTTTTTGCGGCGCCAAACCTTTTCGAAACAAACAGAACCGAGGCGATTGCCTCGGTTCCGGTAAAAGATATGCTTATTTTAGCAAGCGGCGCTTCTCTTCTTGGAAACGACGATTGCGATGGCTGCCATTGCCACTGCGGATACTGCGATCAGCACGGTGATAGCGTCGCCGGTGGGAGCGGGCTTAACGGGATCGGGAGTGGGAGTGGGGGTGGGATCGGGCTGCTCGGGAGCTACGGGCTCGGTGCCGTTGTAGGCAACGCCTGCGGCTACTACGGAGTAGCCCTCAGCGGGTGCGCCGTCTACCAGCGTAACGTCACCGGTATAGAGCTCCAGCTCGCCCATCTGGAAGTAGGTAGCTCCCAAAGTGGAGGTGATTACCAGCTTGTACTGGCTGTACGCGGTGGTATCGGTCAGCGCGTATGCGGTAGGAGCGTAGTTCTGATTGCCTTTCATGCCGGAAGCCTCAACGTTCTTGATCACTTTCCAGTCAGAACCGTCGTTGGAGCCGTACAGAACGAAGGAACCGGGGGCACGGTTGTTCCAAGGATCGTCATCGTTACCGGTGTAGAGAACCAGGTAGGTTGCATCTACGGCAGAAGCAGTCTTGAAGGTAACGGTGATTTCACCGGGGAAGCCGCCTTCCCACTTGCCGGAATCGGGGGCAACGCCGTTGGTCAGATTATCCAAACGTCCGGTATCGAAGGTAGAGCTCAAATCAGACAGAGTCTGCTTGGTAGCACCGGCGATAACAGCGGAAGTATCCGCATCGGTCATGCCCTGTGCAAGAGCGGTATTTTTGCTGTTGATCGTAGCGGTAACGAAATAATCCTTGTAGGTGCCGTCAGAAGTAACCTGGAGCTCCAGCAGAGACTGGTTGGGAACGTAGTTCTCAGCCACGATGGTGTACAGCTTAGTAGCTTCATCGTATGCGGTTACAGTGAAGGTTGCCTCGTTACCGTGATCGTCGTGGCACTTGCCCTTGAGGGTAGTACCGACTGCGAAACCGGGATCGGTGTTGAACACGATCTCTGCCTTTACAGTCTTGGTCTCCGCGTCAGCGGTAACCTTTGCATAGGAAGTACCCAGCGCGTTAGTGGAAGAGGTGATGGTACGGGTAACGGTATTGCCTGCCTTGTCGGTTACGACGAGAGTGTTCTCGCCTGCAACCAGATCGGCACCAACAATACCGACCTGCAACCAGCCGTTAGCAGGCTTGTTGTCACCGTAGTCGGTACCCAAACCACAATGCTTGATACCCAGATAGCCGTTGTTAAAGTAAGCGGTCTTGCCGTTTACGGTAACGGTAATATCAGCAAGAGAATCAGCGGTAAAGCCTTCGGATACATACAGGTTTCCGTCCAGGAAGCCACAGCCGCCGGTGCTGGTGATGTTACCGTAAGAACCGTCGACGACGGTCAGCTCAGCCGCAGAAGCGGTCAGAGCGGTGGGCACTGCCATGGAAGCCGCGAGAGCCGCGCAAAGCAGTACCTTGGTGAATTTCTTCATAAGAATTTCCTCCTTATATTGTCCCCCTGCTTTCCTCGTTGCAGGGAGATCCAAAATTGTTAACTTCATTTTAACACGTAATTTACAATTTGTCAATAGGGTAAACCGCAATTTTTGCACTAATATCCGCAATTTTTGCAAAAAAGCAGAGCCGAGGCTCTGCTTTTTTCGTTTATATGCTTTAGCAAGCGGCGTTTCTCTTCTTGGAAACGGCGATTGCGATGGCTGCCATTGCTACGGCGGATACCGCGATCAGCACGGTGATAACGTCGCCGGTGGGAGCAGGTTTGACGGGATTGGTATCAGGAGTGGTCTGCTCGTTAGTATCAGGCTGCTCGTTATTGTCGGGCTGCTCGGCGGTGTAGTTGGGATCGTTGTAGGTCAGGAGCTCGTCCAGCTGCAGCTGATTCTCAGAGGTCATGACGATCTGATAAGAGGTGTATGCGGCGGGAGTATCCACGTTGAAGCCGCAGGGCGTGTGGTTGGCAACTGCCATGTCAGCGTTGCCCACGCTGTCGATCAGCGTCCACTCGCTACCGTCGTTAGAGCCGTACAGCTTGATGACGATGGGGTTTCTGGAAGGAGAGCCTGCGGTATCGTTGCCGGTGACCAGAACGTAATTGGTCACGGTAACCGCTTCGGTGTAAGACCAGGTAACGGTTACGTTTGTTGCGTTATGGGTGCCGAACTTGGTCCATTCAGCCTCGGTATACTTGCCGTCGAACAGTTTTGCTACGCTCTCGGTGTCGGGGTTGAAGATATTACTCTGAGATACGTCGTCCAGCTTGATCGAATTTTGATCGATCTTATCGTTCAGCGCGGTCATTGCCATGATCGCCGCAGTTTCCTCGGCGGTCAGCGCTTCGCCGGCAGGCTTTTCGCCCTTCATGCAAACTACGTCGATGGCGTCACCGCCGGTCCATGCCGCGGAGCCGTCCTTGGCTTCCACTTTCCAAGAAACGCTGTAGGTAGCGCCGAAAGAGGGGATGAAGCCGGTGTCGGTCAGCACGAAACGCATATAGCCGGAGGTTTCGTTGCTGATCCAGACCGATACGGTCTTGGCGGTGTAATCGGTGCCGTTGATGGTGCAGATGAAGTTGTATTGGTCGATCTTCGCGATGGAGTTCTTACCGGTTCCGCCGGTTACGTCTACTACCGCCTGCCAAAACGTACTGTCGCCGGTGTGGATGACGTAGGCAAGATCATCGTTCAGACCGTTGGCTTCGTCGTTTACACCCTCGAAGCCGGTGTTGCTCCAGTTTGTAACGACGGTGGGCTCTGCTGCAAACGCGGTCAGACCGAGGGTACCGATCAGCATGACTGCAGTGAGCATGATTGCGAGAATCTTTCTCATAATTTTCTCCTGAATTTACGTCGGCGCTCTGCCGACAATTATGGTAGTTTCATTTTAACACATTGTTCACATTTTGTCAATACGCTTCCTGCATTATTTCTTACGTTCATCATCTTTTCTCTTTCAAAAATATCGTTTTTTGCAAAAAAATTTAATTTTTCGAAGTTTTCGAACATTTGTTCATAGTTTTGTTACAAATCTCTGTTACACTATAAGAAAGTTATCATTACGATAGCACCACTTTGCCGCTTCGGCTGAGAAAGGATCTCATTATGGAACCACTCACTTCCAAAGAAAAAGCATTCTACGAGTATATTGCCGAGACCATCCACGCGCAGGGCTATCCCCCCAGTGTGCGGGACATTCAACAGGCGCTGGGCATTAAGTCTACCTCTACCGTTCACGCCTATCTCCAGCGGCTGGAGGAAAAGGGCTACATCCGCAAAACCGACCGCAAGAGCCGCTCCCTGCGGGTCAGCGACCCCACCCCCGTCTCCAGCGACATCGCCCACATTCCCGTGGTGGGCACGGTTGCCGCCGGCACGCCTATCCTCGCCGCTGAAAATATTGAGGACTACATCGACCTTCCCCTCACCCGCCGCTCGCTGCGAAGCAGCGATCTCTTCGCACTCCGCGTCAAGGGCGAGAGCATGATCGGCGTGGGCATTATGAACGGCGACATTATCGTGGTCAAGAAGGAAAACGTGGCGCAGAACGGCGAGATCGTGGTGGCGCTGGTGGGCGACGAGGCTACCGTCAAGACCTACTACAAGGAAAACGGACACTTCCGTCTCCAGCCCGAGAACCCTACCATGGCTCCCATCATCGTGGAGGGCGAACTGCTGATTTTGGGCAAGGTCGTCTCGGTTCATCGCTTCTATTAAGGAGTCCGCATGAAGAAAAACATCTCTCTTGCCTCCAAGTCGGCGGCAAACGCCATGGGCGGCAAGCACGCTAAAGCGTCCGTTCCCGCCGCGCTGTCCGACGGTGCCGTTAAAAAGCTGTCCCGACTGACCCTGTTGCTGGCGCTGGCAGCTCCCCTGCTCGACGCGCTGGTGATCTTCCCTCTGCGGCAGATCATTCTTTCGAACTACGGCGCGGGAACGGTCTATCAGATTTTCTTCCAGGCTACCGAGCTCTTCAATCTCGCCGCATTTTTCCTTTTGCTGGCGTTGGCGGTCTACTGTGCCGTGGCGGACTCTACCCGTACGCTGGGGCGTATTCTGGCGCTCCACGGTATCTCGTCGGTCTTTATCGTCCTCCTTCTGCGCATCGGCGTGTACTATCTGTTGGCGTGGCTGGACTCCACGCTGGCGCTCCCCTTCGAGCTGTGCAACGTAACGCTGAACACCCTGACCGCCGACAGCTCGGAGATGGTCTCTACGGGGCTGTCCATTTTCATCAGCCAGGTGTTTCTGTTTGCCATCCTGCTGATCGCTTCGCTGTTCGCACTGCGCCGCCGACAGACGGCTTTGCGCGCCCGTCAGGATCTGTCTCCTTCGTCTCTGTATGAGAATTACGACGACACGCCTCTACCCGCCGCACTGCGATTGGGGCTGATCGCCTACGGCGTGCTGGCACTTGCCAACCAAATCCTGGACACGGTAATCACCGTTCTGAAGGCGGGCGCCCCCGACAGCTTCCACACGCTGCTGTCGCTGGTAGTTCCCTACTTCCTGCTGGCGATCTACTGCCTCCTCTGCTATCTGGTGCTGGATTACGGCACGCGGTACATCGCACGGGAGTGCGCGCAATAATCGAATTTAGCCAAAATCGCCGCGTTTGCGGCGATTTTGCAGTTAGTGGGTAAATTTCTCACTATCGTCATCCTTGAGCGGAGCAGACACACACTCTCTGTCATCCTGATCAGCGCCCTTCTCCGGTCATCCTGAGCGGAGCGAAGCGGAGTCGAAGGATCTCAAAACAAGTCTGATCTAACTCCATTGGAGATCCCGCCTTCGGCGCCCCCGCCATGGCGGGGGTTCGACTCCGAAAACAGCCCCCGGGCTGTTTTCTCCGCTCAGGATGACCGCCAGAGGGGGCGTCTGCTCCGCTTAGGATGACCGATAGAGGGGGGGCGTTCGCTTCGCTCAGGATGACCGATCGAGAGGAGGCGGCGAGGAGCGATTTCCTTTCGTTACGCACGAAAATATTTTGCCAAACGGGCAAACGGAAACAAAACTTTAACATTTGGGTGATACAATGAGGATACTATCATAGGGAGGTTTTGCTTATGTTCAAAATTTTGGTCGTGGAAGACGACGTGGATCTCAACCGCACGGTGTGCGCTTTTCTCAGCCGCAGCGGCTACGAAGCCACCGGCTGTCTCAATGCCGCAGACGCTTACGACGCTATGTACGAGACCGTGTTCGATCTGATCGTTTCCGACATCATGATGCCCGACGTGGACGGCTTCGAGTTCGTCCGCAACGTCCGCGCCCTGAACGAGAATATCCCCATTCTCTTTATGACCGCCCGGGACGATTTTGCCTCCAAGCAAAGGGGCTATCGGATCGGCGTGGACGATTATATGGTCAAGCCCATTGATCCCGACGAGCTGTTTTTGCGGATCGGCGCCCTGCTTCGTCGTGCCAAGATCGCATCCAGCCGCAAGTTGGAGGTTGGCTCCTTCGTCATGGACGTCGACGAGCATACCGCTTACCTGGACGGCGAGGAGCTTCCCCTGACCAATCGGGAATTCAGCCTGCTCTACAAGCTGCTGTCCTACCCCAAGAAGACCTTCACCCGCACCCAGCTGATGGATGAGTTTTGGGACGCTGACACCGCGTCGGGTCCCCGCACGGTGGATGTTTATATGACCAAGCTCCGCAGTAAGCTCGCCGATTGCAACGATTTCGAGATCGTTACCGTTCGCGGTCTGGGCTACAAGGCGGTGATCAAATGAGCAGGCGGCACCGTTGGCAAGGTATCCTGCGTCTGATCAGTCATTTTTTAGTGTTTTTTCTGGTCATCGGCTTCGTCACTACCTGCTGTCTGATGCTTTTCATTACGGTCATGTCAGAGACTATGAAAATCGATCTGACCTCGGATCATATTCAGACGGCGGCAAAGATCACCTTTGGCAACGTACTGCTGCTGAGTCTGCTCTGCTCCGTCATCGACGCGATCCGACGGAAGCTGACCGTGTCCAATCCCGCCCGCGCCATCGTCAACACCACGAAAAAGCTGATAAAGGGCGACTTTTCCGCCCGCGTCCCCGTACTTGCCAAAATGGATGACGAGGACGTTTTCAACCAGATCGGCGAGGGCATCAATCGCCTTGCCGAGGAGCTGTCGGGCGTGGAGACTCTGCGCACCGACTTCGTCGCCAACGTCTCTCACGAGCTGAAGACGCCGCTGGCGGTCATCGGCAATTACGCCACCATGCTTCGGGAACCGGGGCTGTCCGAGGAAAAGCGGCTGGAGTATTCGAAGGCGATCTCCGACGCCTCCCGTCGGCTGGCAAGCCTCATCACCAACATCCTCAAGCTGAACAAGCTGGAAAATCAGCAGATCTTTCCCGAAAACGCCGTCTACGATCTGGGCGAGCAGATCTGCGAATGCCTGCTCCAATTCGAGAGCGAATGGGAGAAGAAGGAGATCGAGATCGACACCGATATTGCCGAGGACGTGACGGTCTGCGCCGATCGGGAGCTGCTCTCGCTGGTGTGGAACAATCTGCTGTCCAACGCCTTCAAGTTCACCGATCGGGGCGGAAGCGTTTCCGTGCGCCTTGCCACTGACGGCACCTTCGCCACGGTCAGCGTCACCGACACCGGCTGCGGCATGACCCCCGAGGTAGGGGCACATATTTTTGAAAAATTCTATCAGGGCGACACCTCCCACGCCACCCGCGGCAACGGTCTGGGGCTGGCGCTGGTCAAGCGGGTCGTCGATATCGTGGAAGGAGAGATCTCGGTGGAGAGCGTCAGCGGAAAGGGCTCGACCTTCACCGTTCGGATCAAAACGCGGCAATGAAAGAGTTCTTTTCGGGCATCCTTGCCTATTGGAAGAAAAATTGGCGGCGCATACTGACCGTTCTGCTCTATCCGCCCGTGTGGGTGGTAATTCTTGCAACCCTGGTCGGCAGCGGCGCCACCGTGGCAGTCTTTCTGCTGGGATGGGAGCAGAGCCCCATCGCCGCCGTCGCTTACGTGGGCACGTTTTACGCGCTGACCGTGGTCATCGTGCGCTGTATCAAATACTTTCCCCGCTGGTATCGCTCGGGCAAGGACAAGATCAACGCCAATCACTACGGCAATCTGTTTCTGAGCGACGTGCACTTCCGCACCACGGTGACCCTCTACGGCTCGCTTGCCATCAGCCTGCTGTACGTTGTAATGAACGCCTTTTCCTGCGCCTACTACCGCACTGCTTGGTTCGGCATTCTGGCAGGCTACTACGCGATCCTTGCCATCATGCGCTTCCTGCTGGTGCGTTACGTGGGGCGGGTGGGGATCGGAACCGATCAGATCAGCGAGCACCGTCGGTCGCGGCTGTGCGGCATTATCCTGCTGACGCTCAATCTGACGCTGACCGGTGCCGTGCTGATGATCCTGTATCAGGACAAGGGCTACGAGTACAACGGAATGCTGATCTACGTCATGGCAGCCTACACCTTCTACATCACAACTCACTCCATCATCGACATCGTCAAATTCCGCAAGTATAACAGCCCCGTAATGTCTGCCACCAAGCGGATTAATCTCTCCGCCGCGCTGGTCTCCATGCTGGCGCTGGAAACCGCAATGATCTCTCAGTTCGGCGCCGAAAGCGGACCCGAGTTCAGACGGATCATGGTCGCCGCCACGGGTGCGGGCGTCAGCGCAGTAGTGATCGTGATGTCGGTATTTATGATCGTCACGGCGACCCGCGCCATTCGCAAATATAAAGAAAAGGAGCGGTAATCCGCTTCGGGAGTTTTTATGGAAGATAAAAATCAAAACGAGTCCTTCTCTTTCACCTACTCGGCAAAGGAACAAAAGGAGATACAAAGCATCCGAAACAAGTACGCGCCGCAGTCTTCCGCCAACGACAAGGAAAGCATGATGGCACAGCTTCGGGCGCTGGATCGGAGCGTTACCCGCAAGGGCACCTTGGTATCACTGACCATCGGTATCATCGGAACGCTCCTGCTGGGCTTCGGCATGAGTCTGGTCACCACCGATCTGAGCGATACTCTGGGCATCGGCAATCCTTTAGTCCCCGGCGTCCTCATCGGGTTGGCGGGCATCGGCATCGCCGCGCTGTCCTATCCCGTCTTTGCCGCCGTCACCCGCCGCGAGCGGGCGCGGATCGCCCCCGAGATCCTGCGGCTTTCCGACGAGCTGCTCAAATAGGTTGAGATGTCCGCATGAGCGATGCAGTTATCTGACAACTGCATCGCTCCGGTAAGTTCGCGCGAACCGTGCGGTCTTTCTAATACAAACAAAGGTGCTGTAAAAAAAGAAATCGCCGCATATGGGCAATAAGAAAAGAAAAAACCATTCCAAAAGTAAAATTTTCACTATAGCAATGGTTTTTTCGGTTATATCAAGGCTCCCTCCGAGAGGAAGCTGTCGCCGTAGGCGACTGAGGGAGCATACGCGACTATAAAACACAACAAAACTCCCATAGTAACGCACTCTCCCTCAGTCTCGCAGCCGCTGAAAGCGTCTGCGATCCAGCTCCCTCCCGGAGGGAGCCTTTGAGTTGGCAAAAGACTTTTACAGCCCCTCTGCTCCTTAACTTTCCCCGCCAAAGGCGGGGAAAACTTCATGCAGGAGGGACGCCGCGAAGTGGCGTGTCTGCGCTTCATTTCGCATATCAGCAGCATACGAAAAGACCGCACAGCGCTTGCCGTGCGGTCTTTTACTGCAACACTTATTCAGCGGCCTTGTCAGCCTTTACGATCAGCTTGATAGCAGTGCGCTGCTCGTCGTTGACCGAAACCTCGGCAAAGGAAGGCTTGCAGCTGATCTCCAGCTGATCTTCGCTCAGGAAGGAGCCTGCAACGGCTACTGCCTTCACAGCCTGGTTCACCGCGCCTGCGCCGATCGCCTGCACTTCTACTTCACCGTATTCACGGATCACGCCGGCAATAGCTCCTGCAACAAGATTAGGGCTGGATTTAGCGGATACTTTCAAAATTTCCATGGTCTTTCTCCTCTCACAAATTGAGAATTAGGTAAGGATACCTGCGATTTCATTATACCAAATTCTGAAAAAAGTTGCAAGAGGAAACCGAGTTCTTACGAAAATTCTACTCTTGTTACAAATTCCGCCCCTGCCGTTTGTGGGCTTTTGACAAACTCAACCCCTTGAAAAGTAACATTTCCGTCCGAAAGCTCGAATTTCGTCGGAATTTTGTATCTCAGTTTTTGGATGATGCAATCCACGTCCACGCCCAGCGCACTTTCGAAAACGCCGCACATTCCAAGATCGGTGACGTATCCGCTGCCCTTCGGAAGAATTCTTGCGTCGGCGGTGGGGACGTGGGTATGGGTGCCCACGATCAGATCGATTTTTCCGTCAAAGTGTCGGGCGAGCGCAATTTTTTCGGAGGTGGCTTCGGCGTGAATATCCATCAGGGACAGGTCGTAGCGTCCCGCATTGCGCTCCAGGATCTTCTCCACCGTGCGGAAGGGGCAGTCCAGCGCGTCCATAAAAACGGTTCCCTGCACGTTAATCACCAGAATGCGCCAGCCGCAGACGTCTAGGATAGTGTCGCCCTTGCCCGGAAGCTCAGCGGGATAGTTGGCAGGGCGCAGGATCCGCTCCTCGTCGTCCAGATAGCGATAGACCTCCCGCTTTTTGAAGATGTGATTGCCGCCGGTGATCACGTCCACTCCTGCGGCAAAAAGCCGCTGGGCGGTAGCTTTGGTGATGCCGTTGCCGGCGTCGGCATTCTCGCCGTTGAGCATAACGAAGTCGATCTGATGCTCCTTGCGGTATTTCCACAGCACATTACACAGCCTGTCTACGGCGGCGGGGCCTACTACGTCGCCAAGGCAAAGTATTTTCATAACGAGTTCCTTTCCGAAAAGAAGGAGAAGTCGGCGCCTCACAGAAGCGTCACTTCTCCTTCCGAGATCCATATTTCATAATATATCGCTGTTTATGAGAAGTCGGCAGTGCCGAACAAACTTGCAAGCTAACTTTATATTATTTATATGTTCCCCACGGCGGGATCCGCCGCGAGCGTTAATTATTTGGCGTAATCGACGGCTCTGCTCTCGCGTACCACGTTGACCTTGATCTGTCCGGGATACTTGAGCTCTGCCTCGATCTTCTTGGCAACGTCCCGTGCCACGATGATCATCTGCTGATCGGAAACCGCTTCGGGTTTTACCATGATCCGCACTTCTCTGCCCGCCTGGATCGCGAAGGACTTCTCCACTCCGGGGAAGGATTCTGCGATCTCCTCCAGCTTCTGCAGGCGCTTGATGTAATTCTCCAGATTCTCCCGTCTTGCACCGGGGCGGGCTGCCGAAATGGCGTCTGCCGCCTGGACGATAAAGGCGATGGGAGTCTTGGGATCCACGTCTCCGTGGTGCGCCTCGATGGCGTGAATGATCTCTTTGCTTTCTTTGTACTTCTTGGCAACGTCCACGCCGATCTGTACGTGGCTGCCTTCGGTCTCGTGGGTGAGTGCCTTACCGATGTCGTGGAGCAGACCCGCGCGCTTGGCAACGGTGCTGTCTACGCCCATCTCGTCTGCGATCATGCCGGAGAGGAGCGATACCTCGATGGAGTGATCCAGTACGTTCTGTCCGTAGCTGGTACGGTAACGGAGTCGTCCCAGCAGCTTCACCAGCTCCTGAGAGATGCCGTGGATGCCGGTCTCGAAGGTTGCGCGGTCGCCTGCCTGCTTGATGGACAGCTCCACTTCCTTCTTCGCCTTTTCCACCATTTCCTCGATGCGGGCGGGATGGATGCGCCCGTCTGCGATGAGCTTTTCCAGCGCCAGTCTCGCGACCTCTCTCCGTACGGGATCGAAGCAGGAGACGGTGATTGCCTCGGGGGTATCGTCGATGATCAGATCGACGCCGGTGAGGGTCTCAACGGCACGGATGTTTCTGCCCTCGCGTCCGATGATGCGTCCCTTCATGTCGTCGTTGGGAAGGGGAACCACCGATACGGTTGCCTCGGCTACGTGCTCGGATGCCAGGCGGGAGATCGCCAAAGAAAGGATACTGCGCGCCTTGTCGTCGGCGTCCTCCTTCAGCTGTTCCTCGATCTCGGCAAGCTTCATGGCGGCTTCGTAGCGCGCCTGCTCCTCGATCTGTCCGATGATCTCGGCTTTTGCTTCCTCGACGGTGAGTCCGGACAGCTCCTGCAGCTTTTCCAGCTGCTGTACCTTGATGGCTTCCAGCTCTTCGCCCCGGGCGGTGTTTTCCTTGATCTTGTTGTCCAGCTGTGCTTCCTTACGCTCGTACTGCTCGATCTTGCGATCCAGCTGTTCCTCACGGGATGCGACGCGGCGTTCCAAACGAGTTACTTCGTTCCGACGGTCCTTGATCTCGCGTTCGCTTTCTTTTTTGGCGGCAAGGATCTCTTCCTTCGCTTCCAGAACGGCTTCTTTTTTCTTGGTCTCGGCAACCTTCATCGCTTCTGCCACGATGCGTTCTGCTTCCTGCTTGGCGTCCTTGACGGTCTTTTTCACCGCCCCGATGCGAAGCTGATTACCGATGAAGAACGCCGCGATGGCAATGACGACGGCTGCTGCCAATATGCCGATCAAACCCGGTGTCGGAATAGAAATATTCAGTTGTATTGGGTAAAACAAATTTTACACCTCCTTTTGATTTACGTTATAATTTATACACACGAATCTCCGCAAGTAAAATTATATCCATTGTTATTTTAATCATTTTTGCACCGTCTGTCAAGGGGCTACCGCCCCCTTTGTGCAAAATTTATATTTGTTTCACAATTTGATGTTTTTGCCAAAAATGCCGCCTCCGTTTTGTACACTTTGCCCTGCTAAATTGCCAATGTCGGAGCGAGCTGTTATTCGTCGCTTGAAAAATGTGAGAAAACGACCGGAAAAGTATTGATTTTCCGCGCCAATTGTACTATAATGGTACCATTCAATTCACGGCAACATCAGGAAAGGATCATCCCCATGAACAAAGTACGGATCCCCGAGGGCTATGCGCCCTCATTGGACGCTTACAATACACAAAAGGCCATCGCCTACATCAAGCAGACCTTCCAGCAGGAATTTTCCGACGCGCTCCACTTAAAGCGCGTTTCCGCGCCCCTCTTCGTTACCGAGGAGTCGGGTCTCAACGACAATCTGAACGGCTACGAGCGCCCCGTCTCCTTCGACGTGCCCGCCGTGGGCGAGAACGCCCAGGTAGTTCACTCGCTGGCAAAATGGAAGCGGCTGGCGCTGAAGCGCTACGGCTTCACGGTAGGAAACGGTCTGTACACCGACATGAACGCCATCCGTCGCGACGAGGAGCTGGATAATCTGCACTCTATCTACGTAGACCAGTGGGACTGGGAGAAGGTCATCACCCGCGAGACCCGCACCCTCGACTACCTGAAGCTGATCGTCAGCGCCATCGTGGACGCCATCTGCAACACCTGCGACCGTCTGCGGGTGCGTTTTCCCCAGCTTCGCACCGAGCTTTGTCGGGAGGTGGCATTCGTCACCACCCAGGAGCTGGAGGATCGCTATCCCGATTACACCGCCAAGGAGCGGGAGGACGCCTTTGTGAAGGAGCACAAGACCGCCTTCATCATGCAGATCGGCGGCAAGCTGAAGTCCGGCAAGCCCCACGACGGTCGCGCCCCCGACTACGACGACTGGAATCTCAACGGCGACATCTTCTTCTGGGACGATCTGCTGAACTGCGCCATCGAGATCTCCTCCATGGGCATCCGCGTGGATGCTGAATCTCTCGACCGTCAGCTGACCCTTGCGGGCTGTGACGACCGCAGATCCCTTCCCTTCCACAAGATGCTTTTGGAGGGCGAGCTGCCCCTGACCATCGGCGGCGGTATCGGACAGTCGCGCCTTTGTATGCTGATGATGGGTTGCGCCCACATCGGTGAGGTGCAGTCCAGTATTTGGGATGCCGAGACGGTACGGGTGTGCGAAGCGGCGGGAGTACGGCTGCTGTAAGGGGGAAACAAGAAAGAAGAAATGCTCGGGATACAGCATCGGCTGTTCTTCGGTCTGGACTTTCGGGATCATGGCAAATATCGGATTCCCGAGCATCAACTTTATACTTGGAGTGAGCATTGTAACCCAAACAGGAGAGAACGCAGTTTTCTCCTGTTTTTCATTGCATAAAATCAGCCCGACGAATTTTCGTCGGGCTGTTGAATTTACCAGAAGTCCGGAACGTCTTCAGAAAGCACTTCTTCAAGCGTCTCGGGCTCTTCGGGAGTCATATCAGGCGATTGATCAGACGGTTCATTAGGCTCCACGGGCACCACGGGCACCTCGGGCTCTTCGGGAAGCGGAGCGGGTACATCGCACAGCACGTAAATGGCTACGGAATCTCCCGTGACGGTAAGGCGGACACAAGCCATCCGATACCGCTCGCCCTCCGTCGGCACCGTATCTTCGGAAACTGCAACCCAAGTATCAGTCGTAGCATCGTACCGCTCTACCGTAGCAGTCTCTACGATTCCTCTTGCCATTGCCTCCTCCAGCAGGTAAGCCGTCAGCGACGCCAGATCATAGCCGCCTGCCACGGCATCCGGGCTCAGCAGATATTCGGTCTTCTGCACGATGGACAGGGTCAGCTGATCCTGCTCGTTTTTGCCAATTTCAGTATCGGTCGTATCGGTGGTAAGCGTCTCGGACAGATCGGTGCCGTAGACCAGCGGGATCAGCTCGCTGATCCGGATATGCTCTTCTGCCGTACACACGTAGGCAACGACGGTATAGGTACCGTCCACCAGATCGGTGATCAGCGAATAACTGCCGCTTTGAGAAGGCGCAAACGCGGTTGCCCCTTGGGCAAACAGCACGGACAGCTCCTCGCCCGACGGCGTCAAGGGAACCATCAGCGTTTCGTCAACGGTGATCCCGTCGGTCGCCAGCGCATTGGTGACGCTGAGCAGCTTTACGCCCAATTTCGTATACATAGGCTGTGCATTGCTGCCGTCAGCCACCTTGGCAATCGCAAGACGCACCGTATATTCATTTCCTTCGTCCAAGAGCGCCAGCTCGGAAAGCTCTAACGTCAGACCGTCTACCGTCAGCACGCCGTCTTGGTATGCAACGGTTTTGGCAGAAATGCCCTTCACCTCGGCGAAGTTAATACCGCCCAAGGTGGGAGGCAACGCCTCGTTCCAGCTCATCTGCTTCGCATCCTTGACCGTGTCGTACAAAGACGCCATGGTGCTCATATCCCCTGCGTTTCGAAGCGCAAAGGCTTGATCCACCGAGGCAATGGTAGCAATCGACTGCCCGTTCCACTTATAGGTGTTCCCAAACTCACTGCGGATCAGTCCTATGGCAGGTGCGGCGGCGGCAATATCGGCAAAATCGGTGCGACAGCTCAGCCCGGTCTCCTGCAGAAACGCCTTGGTATAGGTCATAAGAGTGGAAACGTCATCGGTCTGACCGCGCAAAGAGATCTGTCCGGTAGACTTTTCGCCGGTGGCGCTGAGCACGCCGTATTCATACACCAGATTGCCATCCGCATAGGAAGTCCCCGGCACGATCGCCGTGCCGTTCTGCAAATATACGGTAGGAGGTGCCGGCGTGTCACTCACGGCATACTGCCCCGCTTGATCTACGATCACTCTTCCGCTCTCCAACGGATGCTCGATACGGCTGACCACCGCCCGATCCACGTTGGAATAGCCGTTGAGATAAACGGTGACGTCATTCCCGCTCACCGACACGATGTCGCAGGACAGATCGGGAGTCATCACGATAAAGGTGTTGCAGTAAAACTCCTCTCGCAGATCTGCCATGATCACGTACGCGGCGTCCTCCATCACGACCAGGTTCTGCATATTGTAGCCATCCCCCGCCTGATAGATCACGAACATATTCCAATAGCCACGCTGATTTTCGGCGATCAGTGCCATCTCACTTGAATGATATTCGTAACGGGCATCGGGGATATAAACCATATACTCGTCGGTTTCCCGATCGGCATAGATCTCATACACGCTCTGCGCGGATGCGTTGGTACTGCGGCGGCAGATCAGATAGTTCTCCTCCTGCCGTTCGTACAAAGTTTCGGCAGACTCGCTCACCTCCAGCAGAACGCTGTAGCTATCGTCACCGATCCAGCAGTCGGTAATACCGATGTGTTCCTGCAATTGGTCAATGAGATCTGCACCTGCCTTGGCGCAGTTTTCAATATTGGTAAAATAGCTTTGGAAGAAGGACGCCATATTGGCATCGGGATCAAACTTACTCCAAACGTATTCGGTGTCGGTCATAGAGAAACCCACGATACCGTTCGAACTCGACGCGGCGCTCAGGCTCTCGACCCGGGACACGGATTCCTTCATGTCAAAGGAGGCAGGCAGGAACAGATTGCCGTTGCCCATCAGCGTTTCCGAGTCCATACGGGCACGCGCCAACAGCAGTTTGGCTACGTCAGTTCCGCTGAGAGAGCCGAAATCGGGCTCGGAAGGATCTTCCGTAGCTCCGGCATCGGGATCCGTGGGATCCTGCGTAGTTTGGGCAGCGGTCGTTTGCTGATCTTTGCCGGGATCGGTATCGGCAGGACGATTCTCCGAATTGCATCCCAACAGGGAGGATGCAAGCAGGAGCGAAGACAGCAAAAGAGCGATATTCTTTTTCATAATAATTCTCCCCTTCCATAGGATGAACTTGCAAATTCAGTATAGCATATTTTTCGCAAAAATGCAATCGTTTTCGCAAATTTTCCGTTGCGTTTCCTCTCGCTTGACAAAAGGAAACGTTTGTGTTATACTGATCGTAAACCGACAGTGAAAGGAACTTCGTTATGCAGAAAGAGATATTGACCCCGTCCAACTGCAAAAAAGATCTTGCGCCTCAAAATCAGAATAAATTCAATCCCTTCTTTACCACCGCCTTCGTTATGCTGTTTCTGTTAATCGGTTTGCTCGGGTTATTCTTAATCGGACTGGATTCCGAAGGCGGAGACAACTCCGGTATAGTTTTGGGCGTACTGCTAATCGCATCGGGCGCGCTTCCGCTGATTGTATATATAATCGGCACGCTGACCGCCCCTATCCGTGCCAAGAGACGTGCCGAAAAAATAAAATCTTACGAAAACGAGTTTTTCGAAGACACGCTTGACCGTGCTTACGAGGACATGATCCATCGATACAAACGGGTGGATATTTTTTACGTACTTTCCTTCAAGAGCTTCGGCAGATATCGCGTGCCGTCGCAACAGCACTATGCGTGGAGCGAACTCTATTCTATGAGCCCTTCCGGTATTTATAACACCTCTATTGTCGGAGACACCTTCTACATCGCCGTTCGCAAGGACGATCCCAAAAAGGCACCTCTGTGGGTATACAACGCCAAGTTGTTCGAGCTCTGCCCTGACGGCACCACTCGCAAGCCGCGCGCTTCCTGGCGGGACAGCGTGAGTCTCGAGTAAAACCCAAACAGGAGAGAACCGCAGTTCTCGCCTGGTTTCATTGCATAAAATCAGCCCGACGAGGATTCGTCGGGCTTTTTCATAAAAGTTCTTGGAAAGGGGTTTGGGGAAAACCTTCTTAACAAGAAGGGTTTCCCCAAGAAATCATTTATCCTCTCACGCCGATGCCCAGCTGCTTCTGCAGGGCGGCGAGGATCTTGTCACAGGCTTTGGTGACCTCCTCGTCGGTGAGGGTGTGGTCGGGGGAGCGGAAGGTCAGGCGGTAGGCGACGCTCTTCTTGTCGGCGTCGATCTTGTCGCCGGTGTAGATGTCGAACAGCTCCACCTTTTCGATCAGCTTGCCTGCTGCCTTGCGGATCACTTCCTCGATGGTGCCGACCTCCAGCGCACGCTGGCAAACGAAGGCGAAATCGCGGGTGACGGCAGGGTACTTGGGCAGTGCCTTGTACTGCTTCTTGAAGCTTGCAACGGCAAACAGCTCCTCGAAGGGGATATAGGCAACGTAAACGGGCTGGTTGAAGCCGTAGTTTGCCGCAACGGTGGGATGAATCTGACCCAGCGTGGCGATCTTCATGTTGCCGCGCACGAACACTTCGGCGCATCTGCCGGGATGGAAGGTGGGGTTCGTCTTGCAGGAAGCGTAACGGATGCGAGACAGTCCCGCGTCGGTGAGGATGGCGTCTACCATGCCCTTGAGGGTGTAGAAATCACCTGCGTTGTAGAAGCCCAGCGCCAGCATCAGCGGCTCGTCGGGGAGCTCGTCAGCGCTCTCATGAGGCAGATACACGTGACCCAGCTCGTAGATCATCGCACTCTGGGTGCCGTAAGCGTTGTTGTGGGACAGCACGTCCAAAAGACCGGGGATGAGGGTGGTACGCATGACGCTGGTATCCTCGCCCAGAGGGTTGGAGATCACTACGGAGTTGCGCTCGGATGCGTCTGCGGGCAGACCGATCTTGTCAATATTGCGGGGCGAAACGAAGGAGAAGGTGTTCGCCTGATAGAGACCCATGCCCAGCAGCAGGCTCTGGAGGCGCTCCTTGTACGCCTGACGGGGGGTCAGGGAGCCGGCGGTAACTGCGCCGCTGAAGGGGGTGGATTCGATCTTGTTGTAGCCGTAGATACGGATGACCTCTTCGGCGATGTCGTTCATGGACTCCAGATCGGCTCTCCAGGAGGGAGCGGTGACCTTGCCGTCTGCGACGGTGCAGCCGAGGTCTGTGAGGATACGCTCCATGTAGTCGGGAGCAAGGTCGGTGCCCAGGAAGTGGTTGATCTTGGCGGGCTCCAGCGGGATGGTGGCGGGAGCTTTTTTGCCCTTGTACACGTCGATGCAACCCGAGACGACCTCACCTGCGCCCAGCAGAGTGACCAGCTCACAGGCACGCTCCAGAGCGGGCATACAGTTTTCGGGGTCGAGCCCCTTTTCGAAGCGTCCCGAGGACTCGGTGCGCATTCCCTGCTTCTTGGCGCCGATGCGGACGGTTGCACCGTCGAAGTTGGCGGACTCAAATACGACGGTGACGGTGGAATCCTTGATCTCGGAGTTGGCACCGCCCATAACGCCTGCCAGGGCTACCGCCTTCTTTTCGTCGGCGATAACGAGAGTGGCGGCGTCGAGGATGTGATCCTGATCGTCCAGCGAGCGGAAGTTTTCGCCTTCTGCCGCATTGCGGACGATGATGTGGCTACCGTCCAGCATCGCGTAGTCGAAGGCGTGCATAGGCTGACCGTATTCCAGCATCACGTAGTTGGTGATGTCAACGATGTTGTTGATGGGACGAACGCCTGCGGCACGAAGGCGGGCGCGCATCCACTTGGGGGAGGGAGCGATCTTGACGTTTCTGACCACTCTTGCGGCGTAGCGACGGCAGAGGTTGCCGTCCTCCACGTCTACCGACAGATAGTCGGCGATGCTTCCGCCTGCCTCGGTGACTACGGGAGTGGGAAGCGTCCAGGGACGGCCGAAGGAGACGGCAGTCTCGCGTGCCAGACCGATCACCGACAGACAGTCGGGACGGTTGGAGGTGATCTCAAACTCCACGGCGGCATCGTTGAGGCAAAGCACGTCGCGGATGTCATCGCCTACCTTGCAGTCCTCCTGCAGAATCAGGATGCCGTCCTCGATGGCGTAGGGGACGTCGTGGGTGGTCAGTCCCAGCTCGGAAATGGAGCAGAGCATACCGTTGGACTCCACGCCGCGAAGCTTGCCCGCCTTGATGGTCACGCCGCCGGGCAGCTTGGCGGGCGCCTTTGCCACGGGAACCAGTGCGCCCTCAAAGACGTTCTGCGCGCCGGTAACGATCTGCGTAGGCTCGTTGCCGTCCTCAAAATCCAGCTGACAGATGACCATGTGGTCGGAGTCGGGATGAGGGACGATGGAAACGATGCGACCGACGACGACGTTTTCGATGTCGCCGCCCAGAACCTCGTAGCCCTCCACCTTGGAGCCGGTGTCGGTCATGCGGTCGCAGTAGTCCTGGAGTTTAATATCTTTGGTGCTGACGAAATCGTTCAGCCAGTTGATAGAAAGATTCATCTGTTCATTCTCCTTTCAACGATCAGAACTGCGACAGGAAGCGCAGGTCGTTCTCGTAGAGATTGCGCATATCGTCGATGGCGTACTTGATCATGACGATGCGCTCGATACCCATACCGAAGGCAAAGCCGCTGTACTCCTCGGGGTCGATGTCACAGCCGCGCAGGACGTTGGGGTGCACCATGCCTGCACCCAGGATCTCGATCCAGCCCTCGTTCTTGCAGACGCGGCATCCCTTGCCGCCGCAAACGAAGCAGGACACGTCAACCTCTGCCGAAGGCTCGGTAAACGGGAAATGGTGAGGGCGGAAGCGAAGCTTGGTGGAATCGCCGAACATCTGACGGGCGAAGGTCTCCAGCATACCCTTCAGGTCGCCCATGGTGATGCCCTTATCGACTACCAGACCCTCCAGCTGATGGAACATGGGGGAGTGGGTAGCGTCCACTGCGTCGGAGCGGTAGACTCTGCCGGGGGAAATGATGCGGATGGGAGGTCTCTGCTTTTCCATCACGCGCACCTGCACGGGGGAGGTCTGAGAGCGGAGCAGGACTTTATCGGTGATGTAGAAGGTGTCCTGGGTATCTCTTGCGGGGTGGTTTTCGGGGATGTTCAGCTTTTGGAAGTTGTAGGTGTCGTACTCCACCTCGGGTCCCTCGGCAATGGTGAAGCCCATGGAGCGGAAGATGTCGCAGAGAGTCTGCTCCACCTGATCCAGCGGATGACGACGACCCACGGGGAAGGTAGTGCCGGGGGCGGTGACATCGATGGTCTCCTCCAAGAGGCGCTTTTCCAGCGCGGCAGTTTTGAGCGCTTCCTTTTTCTCGGCGATCTCTTCTTCGATAGCGGCGCGGATCTCGTTTGCCAGCTGTCCGATGACGGGACGCTCCTCTGCGGTGAGCTTGCCCATGCCGCGAAGCACTGCGGTCAGCGCGCCCTTCTTGCCTAAGAATTCGATGCGAACCTGCTCCAGCGCGGCGTCACCGTCCACGGCAGCCAGCTTTGCCTCGGCGTCCGCCTTGATCTGCAATAACTGTTCTTTCATTTTCTTCTCCTTTTTACATAAGGCATAATTTTCGTATGAAAACGCAAAGTAAAAAACTCCCGCCCTGATCATACAGAGAGTTGATACGCCGAACTCTCCTTCTCATTGGAGGAAGGGGAAAACCATCTCAAACGACGAAGTTTTTCCCCTTCCTCCAAACCTCCAACCCCATTCCTTGGCTGGATTCGATAGAAGAGATTCAATTGTACAACAAGTCTGCGCAGCTATGCTTATAGCAACTGCATTTCAGGGTGAGAGCATCATGCTTCACGGTACCACCTGATCCATCCCGCCCAAATGAGGCGGAATCTCGACGCTTTTAACGGGGCGAACCGTGCGGGGCTACTCTGTCGGCGTTGACGCCTCGATTTGACCTCGCCTGCTCCTCGGGGAAGGGCGCCTCCCATGGACAGAGTCCGCTTTCAGCTGCAGGGATTTATTCCTACAGCGGACATTCTCTGACTGCCCGGGATCGGGATTTGCCGACCGAATCATGGCATTTCATACTTTTACCTTCCTATTATAATCCCATATAACAAAAAAGTCAATCATTTTTGCAAAAAAATCTTTACTTTTTTTCGATTGTAGTGTACAATAGAGAGGAATGAGTTTGGTATTCTACCGTAGGGACGATTCACGAATCGCCCCTACGAGTTGAGTGTGGATCAGCCACCCTGATGGAGGTTACTATGGAACACGATTATATACTCTTTGATCTGGACGGCACGCTGACCGAGCCTGCCGAGGGGATCACCAATTCGGTCTGCTACGCGCTGAAAAAGTTCGGCATCGAGTCCAGTCCCGAGAACGAGCTGCGCTTCATCGGCCCTCCCCTGCACCACTCCTTCCAGATCTTCTACGACATGAGCGAGGAGGACTCCTTCCGCGCCGTGGATTACTACCGCGAATATTACTCCCCCAAGGGAATCTATGAAAACCGTCTCTACGACGGCATTCCCGAAGCACTGGACAGGCTGATCGCCAAGGGTTACACGCTGGCGGTGGCTTCCTCCAAGCCCGAGTTCTATGTAAATCAGATCCTGGAGCATTTCGGCATTGCCGACCGCTTTGAGGCGGTGGTGGGCAGCGAGATGAACGGCGACCGCACCGACAAGGCGGAGGTGGTGGCAGAAGCCCTCGCCCGTTTGGACGCCGCCCCCGAGGAGTGCTGTATGATCGGCGACCGTCTCCACGACATCGTGGGTGCCCACAAGTGCGGGATGCTGGCGGCAGGCGTGCTGTGGGGCTACGGCTCCCGAGAGGAGTTTGCCGAGGCAAAGGCAGACGCGGTGTTCGAGACCATCGAGCAGATGGTGCGATTTTTCTGATGGAACCACTCTTGTAGGGGCGCGCATTGCGCGTCCGCCTGCACACATTTGCATAGAGAAGCGGTAGGGACGGACGCGCAATGCGCGCCCCTACAAAGGTATACCAAGAATGAACCCTGCCGACGAGTATTCGTCGGCTTCACAGAAGTTTTTGGAGATGCAAGAACCTTTTTTCAAAAAGGTTCTTGCCGGAGTTTGAGGCGGAGCCTCAATGAGGATGATTCATGCACGAAGTGTTAGCGCCTGCGGGCAATTTTGAAACACTGAAGGCTGCTCTGCTGTACGGCGCGGATGCGGTCTATTTGGCGGGCAAACGCTTCGGAATGCGGTCTGCCGCCGACAATTTCACCACCGAGGAGCTGGTGGAAGCCTCCTCCTACTGTCACGCGCGGGGAAAGAAGCTGTATATCACCGTCAACATCTCCCCTCGCTGGTACGATTATGAGGGGTTGGCGCAGTATTTCGACACCCTCCGCGACGTGAAGCCCGACGCACTCATCGTCGCCGATCCCGGCGTGCTGACGCTGGCTAAGGAGATGCTCCCCGACACGCCGCTTCACCTGTCCACGCAAGCGGGGGCGGTCTCCCACGCCGACTGTACCTTTTGGCAGAAGCAGGGCGTCTCCCGCGTGGTGCTGGCACGCGAGCTGACGCTGGGTGACGTCAAGGAGATCCGCCGACGTATCTCCCCTGAGCTGGAGCTGGAAGCCTTCATTCACGGCGCCATGTGCGTCTCCTTCAGCGGACGGTGCCTCTTATCCAACTACCTCACCGGCAGAGACGCTAACCGCGGTATGTGCGCGCAGCCCTGCCGCTGGGAATATAAAATGTACGAGATCGAAGAGGTCAAGCGTCCCGGAATGCGCTTCCCCGTAGAGGAGACCCCACAGGGCAGCTTTATCATGAGCAGCAAGGATATGTGCATGATCGAGCACGTCCCCGAGCTGATGGAGTCGGGCGTTACCTCCTTTAAGGTGGAGGGGCGGATGAAGTCCGCCTACTACGCCGCCGTCTGCGCCAACGCTTACCGGATGGCGATGGACGCATATGCCCGCGATCCCGAGGGCTACCGCTACGATCCCGCTTGGCTTGCTGAGCTGGAGAGCGTGTCCCACCGCGAATACTGCACCGGTTATTGGTTTAACGAGCCGATGGACAACGCACAAGCCGTCACTCAACCCGGTTATCTCAAAGAAAAGGGCTATCTTGCCGTGGTGGAATCCTACGACGAGAACAGCGGCAGAGCGGTGCTGGTGCAGAAAAACAAATTCTGCGAGGGTGACACGGTGGAGTACCTGACCCCCGGGTGCGTAGGCAGACCCATCGTCGTCACGGGAATGCAGGATATGGAGGGCGCACTCATCGAGTCCTGCCCTCACCCGCAGATGCGCTTTACCATGGCGATGCCGATCCCCGTCAAGGCGGGAGACATCCTGCGGTCGGTATAGCAAGCTGCGACTTCAATTGTAAACAATTTGCTATGCAAATTGAATGTGGTTGACAAACGGGAAAAAGTGTAGTACAATAGAGTCAAATACCCTATTATGGTACAAACTGATACAGGGATGTGTGAATCAACGTGAATATCGGAATTTTCATCTTGCTTTTGCTGGTGGCTCTGTCCGCCGCGGTGGGCGTGATCTACGCCGTTTACCGTCTGGCTAAAATGCAAAACATATTTTGGAGCCTGATCCCCTCTGCGGGCGTGCTCTTCGTTTCCCTCCTGATCCTGCTGATCATGAAGCTGGCAGGCGCGGGCTGGTTCTCCTCGCTGGTGACCTTCTATCTCTTCCAGATACCGGTCATGGCGGGCGTGGTAGCTCTGCCCTATATGCGTCTCCATCGCCGCATCAACGTGGCCGCCGAAAATGAAAAACAGAACCGTCTGCAGGTCGCCCGCCGCATCGAGGCGGAGCGCCGCCGTCAGCTGCTGGAATCTCTGCAGGGCTTCTGCTGTGCCGAGTCTGCCATGAAGCCTGAGGGACAGCGCGAGATCGTGCTCCTGTCCAAAAACGGCAAGGAGACCGCCGAGATCGTTGCCGCCAGCGGCGTTTCCGAAGAGGAAGTCCGCATGATCCTGGACAGCTACGAGCGTTACGCCGCCCGCCTGGAGGGTGGCGACGGCACCGCCGATCTGATCCTGACCCCCGAGCAGGAGGAGGACATCGTTTGCCGTCTCATCAACTCCGCCCCCTACGAATGTGGCGCCGGCAGCAGCAGTCTGTGGGATAAGTCCTCTGCCCGCGAGCTGGTAGCGACCCGTCTGGATTCGGGCGTTTCTACCCGCATCGTTGCCGCGTACCTGCGTCACTGGGGCTTTACCGTCCCCCAAAAGCAGACCATCAAGGCGCGCTCCGGCGACCCGCTGGTGAAGAGCTGGATCGTCTCGGATTTCGAGAAGATCCGCAAGGAAGCCGCCAAGAATCAGGGCGAGATCATTTGGATCTACACCGTTCCCATGGAAACGGTGCGGGAGATCTCCACTTATATTCCCAAGAATCCCGTTCTCGTTGCCGCCGTCACCAACGACGGTGCCATCCGCTTCAGAGTGTACGACGAGCGCCGCCGCGACTACTTCGGCGATTTCGTCACCGCTCTGCTGGCAGGCGCAGACCGCAAGTATTACGCCGTTCTCAACGAACGCTACGACGATTATATGTCCTCCATCGGACGCGCCAAGCGTCGCGCGTTGGAGGAGAAGATCGAGTTTTTCGATTGCGTGTAATGCTTCAACGCTAACGCTTATAATGAACAGAATCAACGCCCGCCCGAGGGATGCCTTGGGCGGGCGTTGTTGTTTTGAAAATTTTTCAAATTTTTTCAAACCGAGTGAGTAAAATCGGCTTCTCGTTCGTTTATATAGGTAAAGGGTGAAAGTTTGTCGCCCAAGTCGCGCCGCTTGCAAAATATTTACAAATTTCTCGCAAAACGTGTAAGATTTTCCCCTGTCGATTTGTTATATAGGATGAAAGCACTATTTAGGACTTCGTCAACAGTTTGACGGCTGATTGCACGGAACCTTTAGAAAATTCGTCAAATTATCTGATTTTAATATTGACACTAGTCCGAAAATGTGCTATACTGACAGTAAGGAG
>JAFTOC010000053.1 GCA_017451585.1 Clostridia bacterium | reverse complement strand
TCGAACCGCAAGATATATGATGGGGAGCGAATCATTTGAACGGGCGATTCGTGAATCGCCCCTACAGGATCGGCAACAGGGGCAGTGCTTAATCCACCGGCAATTCCCGGTCAATTGAATCGAACTTGCCGTCCTTGACGTACACTCTCGGCACGCGGGGATTGATATTGCACACCAACTCATAGCCGATGGTGCCGATGCTCTCGGCAAGGGTGTCGGCAGACAGAGCTGCGTCCCCGTCCGTGCCGAAAAGCGTGGCGGTGTCGCCTACCTGCACGCCTTCCAGATCGGTGACGTCTACCATGCACTGATCCATGCAAATGCGTCCGATGATGGGAGCCTCGCGCCCGCCGATGAGCACCCGTCCTTTGCCCGACCACAGGCGGGGAAGCCCGTCGGCATAGCCCACCGCCAAGGTGGCGATGCGGGTCTTGCGATCGGTAACGTAGGTACAGCCGTAGCTGACGGGCGTGCCCGCAGGGACGGTTTTTACGAAGACCACGTGGGTACGAAAACTCATCACCAGTCGGATGCCGCCGATACGGGCGGGATCCACCTCGCCAGACGGATGCATTCCGTAGAGGATAATGCCCTCGCGCGCCATTTCGAAATCGGTAGACAGCTCAATGATCCCCGCGCTGTTCTGGATATGACGGATAGGGATACGAAGCCCCCTTGTCTCCAGCCGAGCGCGAAAATCGGTGAACCGCGCCAGCTGTAGATGAGAATAGCTCTGATCTGCACAGTCTGCGGCGGCAAAATGGCTGTAGATTCCCTCTACTTCGATGCCGGGAAGCGCAGAAATAGCGGCGATAGCGTCAATGGAGGCGTCACTGCAATCAAAGCCGATGCGGGTCATCCCCGTATCCAGCGCAATATGAACCTTCGCGGTCTTTCCTGCGACGACGGCGGCTGCGGAAAGTAGCTTCGCTTCGCCGAGATCGTCCATGGTGGCGGTGATGCCGTATTTGACCATCATCGGAAAATCGGACAGCGGAACGTGTCCCAACAGCAGGATGGGCGTTTCCAGCCCCGCGTGGCGCAGCTCCAACGCCTCGTCGGTAAAGGCGACGGCGAAATAGTCGGCGCGACCTTCTAAAAGCTTGCCGATGCGAACCGCACCGTGTCCGTAGGAGTTGGCTTTCAGCACCGCCAGCAGCTTCATGGAAGGGGGCAGATGCCGGCGGGCGGCGTCAAAATTGTGTTCCAGCGCACTGAGGTCGATCTCCGCCCAGGTGCGCAGTTTGTCGGTTATAGATCTCATGAAATCACCAATTGGTTGAGGCTTTTCAAACCCTCGCCAAGAAAACTTTTTCAAAAACTTTTAGAGCAGGGCAAATGCTTGCCATGCTTATTGATTGTATGGAATCAGTTGTCCCAGTATGCGTAATCGTCCAGCGAACGGAACTCGTAGCCCTGCGATCTTGCGTAGTCGATGAAATCGCCCAGGATCGCGGCGTTATCGGGCGACGTGGAGTGGAGCAGGATCACCGCTCCGGGGTGGAGACGGGCGGTAACGGTGTTAAAGGAGGTCTGTACGCCGGGCTGATTCTCGGGATCCCAGTCGGCGTGAGCGATGGACCAGAACACGCTCCGATAGCCTACGCTCTGCACCACTTCCAACATACTCTCGGAGTAATTACCGGCAGGAAAGCGGAAGTAGCGGCATTCATAGCCGAAATTGACGCGCAGGTAGTTGTGTACACCCAACAGCTCCCAAGCCATTTTTTCGCGGGTCAGGGCGGAGCAGTCGGAAGGATGGGTCGTGCTGTGATTGCCGACGATATGCCCTTCCTCGATCATCCGCGCGACTACCGCAGGAGCTTTCTTCAGGTAATCCAACGTACAGAAGAAGGTGGCGGTGACGCCCTTCGCCTTCAGAGTGTCCAGCATTTCGGAGGTCAGATTTTTGTATTCGTAACCGCAGTCGAAGGTGAGATAGAGCACCTTTTCCTCGGTTTTGTTATCCCATGTGAGCGCGCTCAGACCGTAGCCGTCGAAGCGCTTCTGATTCTCCACGGTGATGCTGTGAGGCTGACCGTTTTTGGCGGCGCCGAAAGCGTGGGAGAATTTCTCGGTGGAAAGCCCCAGCTTGTTCTGCGGGTCGATGACGGTATAGGTAACGTCTGCCAAAGGAGGATTGCCGGTGAAGGTTTTGCCCTCGTTGACCGCCGTAGCGGGATTTTTCACCTGGGCGGTGTCGTCTTTATAAGGATGCGTGGATTCGGTGACCGGCTTGGCGGTGGTCGTGGATGCAGGCGTCTCGGTCGGATCGGCGCCCGGGGTGGTATCGGGAGCAGCGGATTCGGTCGTTTGATCGGAGGGAGTCTTGGTGGTGGCTCCCGTGATGACGGTCACATCGGAAAGAGAGGTAATGTCTGCAGTATCGCCTTGCTGAAAGCCGATTTGGATCGTGCAGGCAGAGAGGAACAGCGCCAGTAACGCTGTCAATAAGAAAAGCTGCAATTTGATTTTCATGTACGGAGCTCCTTCCCGTCTGTGAGTATATTCTAAATCAGTATAGCACAGTTCGTTCAAAAAAGCAAGCCTTTTGCATGGATTTCAAAAAGAATCCTCTCCGAAAGAAAACATTCGGAGAGGATCACGGATCATTTGGTTCCGTATACGTTAAACGCCAGCGTAGCGCCGGTGTTGACCGTGTTATTGTTGCAACCGTAGAAGTAGTAGCCGGTAGTGGGAGCGGTGACGTAAAGGGGAACGATGGTATCGGACGCCGCACCGAAGGCAAGGGTGTAGCCCTCGGGAACCTCGATGTTCAGCCCGTCAAAGCCCAGCCAACCCGAGGAACAATCGGCGATAGCGGTGAGGGTATAGGTCTTCAGCGTCTCGGTGACGGTGGGATGACTGTACTTGACTACCGAAACGGTGTAGGTACTGCCCTTGGTCACCGATGCCACGGGCATCTCGATGTTGGTGATGGTGGCACCGGAGAAGACGTTCAGATCCATGTACAGGTAGGGAGCGCCCGCCATGTACCAGGAGGCGTAGGAGCCGCCCGACAGGGAGTAGAGCTCGGACAGATCCGCACTCAGCAGATTTTCTGAGCCTGCCGCTACCTGGGAGCGTTTGGGAGGATCGGATAAGGTCACACCCTCCACCTCGGGGAGCGTGTAGGTGTAGGTGCCTGCCTCCAGAGCGGTCAACAGCTCGGAGACACCTACCGCCATCTGTGCGTAGCCTGCGTCGTTAGGGTGAAGCAGATCGGGGAAGTTGGCGCGCCCTACGTGTTCGGCGGTGTAGGCGTGCATATCAAAGAAGGTAGCGTTGACGCCCGCCTCGGTCAGCCGCTCGGGAAGCTGATTCTGCAGTGCGCGAACCCGGGGACTTCCGGAATTTTCGTTGCCGTAATACACGGGACAGTTCATGATGACTACCTGCAGGTCGTCGTTTTTGGCGGTGAGATCGGCGATCAGATTATCGGCGGAGGTCAGATACAGTTCGTCGGAGGTGGAAGGCCACGCCCGATCAAAATAGGAGTCGTTGGTGCCCAGCATGACCAGCGCGTAATCGAATTTGGCGGCGAATCGCTTCATATAGGTGTGCTGGGTGGTGCCGCGATAACGGTTGCCCAGATCGTCCCGCATGGTGCGTCCGCTGTTGCCCAGATTGATGATCAGATGATCCTTCCACAGGATGCGTTGGAGCACGGCGGGATAGGAGTCGGTATTCCAGTCGGAGGAGAGGTAGCCCTCGGTGATGCTGTCGCCTACGCAGGCAACGGTGATCAGATCCACGGAGGTGGAGAAGTCGGTATCCGCAGGGATGTCCATGGCAGTGATCCCCGCCGCGCGGTTGTCGTCCAGCCAGCCGTCCACCGCATCGTAGGCGTGATAGGTGGAGGCGAAGCAGTAGGAGGTCTTGAGATTGCCGGTATACTTGGTGGAGTTATAACCGCCGCCGATGACCAGCTTGGAGCCTGTCACCTTGGCGTAGGTCTTGTAAATGTCCAGTTCGTCGATGGGATCGCTCTCGGCGCGGTTGGTGGGACCCACCAGGATCTCCAGCGCGGTCTCGTCGAACTTGGTGTCCTGCTTGATAGGCAGATTCACGCCGGTATCGGCGTAGATCTTTTCTGCAAGCTCCTTGGCGATGAGCTTATAAAAGTCGTACTCGGTGGTGAATTTGGACGCTTTGCGGGCGTCGAAGGGGCTTTTAGCGTAGACGATGGTATAGCCCTCCAGCTCGTTGCCGGCGATGGATAGATCCAAAAGAGCGGCGGGATCTACGATCTCCGGCGCCTGGGTGGTGACGGCTGAAGTGGATACGGGATCCGTTTCGCTGCCGCAGGCGACCAGCGTGCAAAAGGTCGCCAACAGAAGCAGCGCGGTAAATAGTTTTTTCATAAGTACCTCCATTTTTCGGATCGACTCGGATTTAATTTCATTATATCGCATCTTTGCAGTTTCGTCAAGAGAGAAAAGGCGAAAAACGGGAGAAAAACGGAGCTTACCCTCCGAAACAACAAAAAAGCAGAAGCTATCGTAGATAGCCTCTGCGAAAGATTCGAAGGGGAGCTGTGACTTATTCAGCCATAAAGTCGCGCAGCTCAAAGTAGCAATCATTGTCGCTCTCGACGAAGATTTCGTCCCAAGCCATTCTTGCCAGGTGTACACCCAGAAAGCTCTTGGCGTTGATGCGTCTGTTGCCGCTGACCAGCATGATCTTACCGTCCATGTGGGAGCAGATACGGTTGAAGCGGGCTACGTCTGCACCGGTTTCCAGATTGATTTTGTACAGATACTTTTGATTGCAGATCATAATTTCTTCCTCCATTCAGGGATAGCATTACGCGAAGGCGTATAGTATTTGCAAAATTCCTTCGTGTGCTCGGGAAAGTATAATTTTCCTTTGCACCCGTATTATAGCCATCTTTTTCACCTTTGTCAATGGGTTTTCGAAAACTTTTTCACAATCTCCGATTTGGCGTTATTGTACAAAAACTAACAGAAAATTTTGTGCAACATCAACAAACAAAATGCAAGAATTTGGAAGCCACAACCCGATGACCAAACAGAGACGGATTGATATAGACGATAACTGCGAAGTAGCTGCAGATTGTCCCGCCAAGAAAAGCCGACTATGCGGGGAGGCACAGTCGGCTCGGTATCAGAAGCTGTATTTTTTCGTGTATTCCACTAGTTCGTCCACGGTGGTGAAGGCAAGCCCGGTGACCGTGTCGGCACAGCCATAGTAGATGGCAATGCGACCGGTGTCGGCGTCGGTCAGCGCCGCGCAGGGGAAGGTGACGTTGGGAACGTCGCCGTTCTGTTCGTAGGGCATTTCGGGACCGAGGATGTAGAACTGCGTGCGGTACTTCACCTTCCAAGGCTCATCAATATCCAAAATCGCCGCACCCATGCGGTATACATAGCCGTTGCAGGTGGTGATGACGCCGTGATAGATGAGCAGCCAGCCCTCGTCGGTCTCGATGGGGCAGGGACCCGCACCGGTCTTGGTGCATTGCCAAGCCGACTGATCGAAGGGAGTGGGGCCAAAGACGTGGCGGTGCCGTCCCCAATAGGTCAGATCGGGGGACTCGGACAGGAAGATGTCTCCGAAAGGAGTGTGTCCCGTGTCGCTGGGGCGGGAGAGCATCATATACTTACCGCCGATCTTGCGGGGGAAGAGGACGCCGTTGCGGTTGTAGGGCAGGAAGGCGTTTTCCATCTGATGGAAGGTCTTAAAATCGAAGGTGTAGGCAATGCCGATGGTGGGGCCGTGATAGCCGTTGCACCAGGTGATATAGTAGCGATCCTCGATGAAGCAAACGCGGGGATCGTAGCGATATTCGAAACGGGTCACGACAGCCTCGCCCTCCATCTCGATGGGGGTGTCGGAGATGTCCCAGTGAATACCGTCCTTGGAGAAGCCTACGAACAGGTTCATCCGTACCGCCTTGTCGTCACAGCGGAACACGCCTGCAAAGCCGTCCTTGAAGGGCACGACGGCACTGTTGAAAATGCTGTTTGCCTTAAAGAAGTGATGTCGTCCGATGATGGGGTTCTCAGAGTACCGCCAAACCGGCTCCCTGCAGCCCGCAGGCTTGTCCTGCCACGGGATGCCCGGCAGGGAATTTCCAATGATCTTGCTCATAAATTAAAAATCCTTTCGTATTATAACGGTTATAACGGCGATCTGTCCAGTACCGATTCGATCAGTACCTCGCCTTGGTATTTCAGTTTCAGGGTAAAGAAGGGCGCCCCGTCCAAAAGCTCCTGCAGGAAGATGCGGTCGCCCGCCCATAGGGGCAGAGTGAGGATGCGATCCTTGGGGACGAATGCCAGCTCGCCTTCGACGCACTCGGACAGCGTGCCCGAATAGTCATCCGACGTGTAGAGGAACATCAGCTCGTCCTCCCACTCGTCGGAAATGAAGGTGATGATCCCTCGCAGTCTTGCTGAGCCGAGGGTCAGACCGGTTTCCTCGGTGACCTCACGGAAAAAGCCCTCGTCGGGGGTCTCGCCGTTCTCTACGTGTCCGCCCACGCCGATCCATTTGGCGTGATTGGGATCGTTGACCTTCTTGGTGCGGTGGAGCATCAGATAAGAATCGCCGTGGATGAGATAGCCCAGTGTAGTGATTTTCATGATTGATGATTTCCTTTAGATAGAAGTATGCCGTAAAGTTTACTGAAGTTTTCGCCCGCCTTTTTCAAAAGGCGGCGCAGTCAAGGGCGCGTAGCCCTTGTCGCGCTCCGCAGAGCGCGAAATACTCTTGCGGCGTTTCTTTTTGCTAAGCTTTTTCTTTGCGCCTTCTTCGACCAAAGAAAAAGCGGGCGAAGGATGCGCACGAGGTAATGCCTCTTTTCAAAAGGCGAGCGAAACTTTTGAAAAAGGAAGAGAATACTGCCGTCAGCTCACCGTCCCATATTTCCAATCGATGATTCCGCCGAAGTCGTAGACGGTATATCCCATCGCCGCCAGCTTTTTGGCAGCCTGCAGACTGCGGTTGCCCGAACGACAGTAGACGTAGATGGGGATGGACGGATCGGGCAGCGCGTCGGGACGCTCGGTGCCGATCTCCTCGTTGGGAAGCAGGATCGCGCCTTCAATGTGGGCGGCGTCATACTCATCCTGACGGCGCACGTCCAGGAGGATGAAGGGTTTGCCTTCTGCCGTCATGGCGTCCATCTCTGCCTTCGCTCGCTCTTGCGGGATGGTCTCGTAGGAGCCTTCCTGCGGCGCGGAATCCGCGGCAGGTGCGGTGGCGGAGGACTCTGCCCGATCGGTTTTGGGTTTCGTTGCGGCGGTAGTCTTGGTGCCGCCCGCGACGCTCTTGCAGGCGATCAGCAGAAGTGCCAGCGCGCCGATGGCGGCACAGCAAAGAAGGGCGCGTTTCACATAACCTCCAGCGACTTCAGATAGTCGATGCAGATCTTCGCCTCGGTCAGCCCGTCGGGAGTAAGGGTCTCGCTCTCCACGACCATGGGAATACCCAGCCGCTTTGCGGTCTCCCAGACTTCCTTCACGGGCGCGGTGCCCATGCCCAGCGGCTTGCCGGAGCGGTCGGAAAGTCCGTCTTTGATGTGGATCACGGGAATACGGTCAGCGAGAGCTTCCAAGATCGCCACGGGATCCTTGCCTGCGGCGTACGCCCAGTAGGTGTCGATCTCGAAGGTGAGATTCGTACGCTTTTGCAGCTCCTCGTGGATCACCGCACCATAGGGGCTGACGCGAAATTCGCCGTCGTGGTTGTGATAGGACAGGCGAAGTCCGTCTGCCGCCAATTTGGGGGCGTATTCGTTGAGAAAATCGATGAATTCGGCAAGCTTTTCCGCGCTGGAGGTGTCGGCGCCGGGGATGATGATCTCGCTGCAGCCGATGGTCTTGTGATAAGCCACCGTTTCGGCGTAGTGATCGCGGATCTCGCCCACGCCGGTGTGGGTGCCGGAAGCTACCAGACCGTATTTGTCCAGCCAGCCCTTGACAGTCTCGGCGGAATGACCGAAGAAGCCCGCAAATTCCACCATCTCGTAACCCATCTCGGACAGAGCGCGGAGGGTACCCTCCATATCCTTGGGGGTGTTATCGCGGACGCTGTAAAGTTGAATGCCGTATTTCATGTGTGTTCTCCTTATATATTTATATTATAAAACTTGGCGGGGGAGGGGCTTGCTCCCATAGATGGGAACTTAAGACGAAGCCGGGCCTCCCTCCCGGAGGGAGCCTATTTTAGATTGCTCGATTTCTTGAGTTCCCACTTATGGGGCTTGCTCCTCCCGTTTGGCGGGAATGCGCCGATATGAATTCTGTGATCATCTTTCGATTCGAGAGGAGCAAGCTCCTCCTCTACCGGTATGTGCGTATTTCTTGCACGATTGATTCACGTCTGCTTGCAGAAAAAAACCAAATCCGAGTATAACTCAATTATACTCGGATCTGTATCGTTTGTCAAGCCTGTCAACGGGAGAACATGATTTTTTCGCTGGAGAAGAGCCGTGTCAGCACCGCCACCATACCGCCGGCAAAGAGCAGGTTTACCGCCACGGTCAGGACGATCTGCAGAGGCGACCAAGTAAAGGAGAAAACGCCGGTCATGCACTGTACGCTGTTGTAGAGGGGGATGCAGTACCAGCAGAGCCCTTCTGCCGCGCCGTCCCCGAACATTGCCGATACGCCCAACAGCATATTCAGCACCATGAAAGGGGTCACGATGGTGCCTGCTTCCTTTACCGACTTTGCCAGCGCCGACAGTACGGCGATCAGCGAGATCATCACCAGCACGGTGGAGAGGATCACCGCCAGCAACACCGCGTAATCGGTGACCGTGTAGACCGATGCGTCCAGCTGGGCTGTGTCGCCCATCAGCTTGGGCAGGGAGAGGATGGTGCCGATAAAGCTGGAGGTACCGCTGAACAGGGCGATCAGGCTGAGGCTGACGATCTTGCCGATGGCAAGCTCATGACGGGCGATGGGGGTGATCAGCAGGGTAGCGATGGTGCCGCGCTCCTTTTCACCTGCAATCGACTCGGGAGCTACCGCCATACAGCCCGAGAAGAGGAGCATCATCAGCAGCATGGGGAGCATCATGGCGAAGATTTCTGCCGTCATTGCCTCTTCGGAGGCGAGATCGTAGACCGTGTCGCCGGGATTGATATCGAATAGGTTGGACAGCGACGATTCGTACTCCGAAAGCAGAGTGTACAGGAGATTGTACGCATTGTACGATTCGGTAACGGTGGAATCGTAGTAGATCTCGACGGTGGGGACGGTTCCCTCGGCGATCTGCGTATCAAAATTCTCAGAAAAACGGATGGCAAGGTGAGCGTTTTGCTCGGTCACCAGTGCGGGATCAAAGCCTTCGTGGAACTCAAACTGATCGGTGGAGGAGCAGAGCGCCTCTACTGAATCGGGAAGATTTTCGGCGTACACCACGTAGACCGTCCCTTCCTCTTCACCGAAGGCGTCAGACAGCGCACCGCCCATCACCGAGTAGACCACGTAGATCAGAATACCCGGCAGAATGGCGGTGATCACCAGCCGTTTGTCAGAGAAAAAGCGGCGCAGCTCCTTTTTGACGATGGTGAGAATGTTTTTCACAGCGAGTCGCCTCCCTTCAGATCACGGTAGAGGTCGAAGAAGGCGTCCTCCAGGGAACGCTTGCCGCAGACCTCGGCAAGCGTTCCCTCAGCGGCCAGCTTGCCGTCGATGAGGATGCCCACGCGGTCGCAGAGCTTTTCCACTAAACTGAAGATGTGGGTGGAGAGCAGGATGGTCTTGCCCTCTTTCTTCAGCTCCTCCAAAAAGTCTGTGACGACTCTGGCGGTCAGCACGTCCAAACCGTTGGTGGGCTCGTCAAAGACGATGATGGCGGGGTCGTGGACGATGGAGATTACCAGCGACACCTTCTGCTTCATGCCGGTGGACAGGTTTGCCACCTTTACCTCGGCAAAGCGGTCAATGCCGAAACGGGCGAATAACCGCGCCTTGCGCTCTGCTGCCACGGCGGGATCGATGCCGTGAAGGGCGGCGAAGAAATCGAATAAGTAATTGGGAGTGAAATATTCCTCCAGCTTCAGCTCGCCAGTAAGGAAGCCCAGCGACGCACGGACGGCGGCAGGATCGTCCCGCAGTGAATGTCCTGCTACGGTGATCTCGCCCTCGTCGGGAGTAATGAGAGCCGCGATCATTCGCAGGGTAGTGGTCTTGCCTGCGCCGTTGGGGCCCAGCAGACCGTAGATCTCGCCTTCGTTTACCGTAAAGGTGAGACCGTCTACGGCGACCTTTTCGGAAAGTCCGGTCTTTTCAATCTTTTGTTGCTTTTTCGACAGCCGAAAGGTCTTTTTCAGATCCTTGGCGGTAAGAATAGTGTTGGTCAATCGTGTCACTTCTTTCTGCTTATGCTGGTCTTGATTATAGCACAACCCACTATCATTGTCAAGCAATGTCAAGAAAAAACTCCCTTTTGCCGTGCGGCAAAAGGGAGCAGAGCGTTTAGCCTACGGTAATCGACTTTGCCCATTCCTTAAAATTGGGCGTGAAGTCGTCCTTGGCACTGTCAAGGCAAGCCAGGTTGACCGACCAGAAGGCGTCGGTTCCCTTGAAGACGAAGCACATATAGTAGAAGGTCTTGCCGTTGGCTTCACCTTGGTAGGTAAAGTAGGTCAAGCCGTCTTCCTCGGTCACGTCGGAGGTTTCGGCTTCGTTGGCGAGGATGACCATTTCAGCGTAGTCCTTCAGAGAAACGTCGGAGACGGACACGCCGAGCCCTTCGAAGAGGGTGAATTCTTCCTTGAGGGCGGCCATGATGGCGTCGGGAGACTCCAGATAGTAGGTGTAAGCCAGCATCTCTTTCTCATAGAATTCGTCGTTCATGGTGATGGAGAAGCTATCCTTGGTGTAGGTCTTGGTGGCCTCACCCGAGCAACCAGCGAGACAGCCCAGCAGCATCAGCAGGGCGAGGGTCAGAGTAATGATCTTTTTCATAAATAATAGTTCCTTTCAGTTTGTTTTGATTTATTATAGCATACCGTGCAAGGGTTGTCAATACCAATTTATATAGATTTCGTATTTACAGACGTCTCGGACGCTCCTCTCAATTGCCCGATCTCCCGTTGTGCGGGGCTGCACCGCCACACGGCAAGCGGCACAGGATCAAAAATTCCTCCTTACTCATAATTCCTCACAAATGCCCGTTTTGTTGCATCGATTTGAAAAAAATTAAAAAAAGATCGCAGAGTGTGGCTCTGCGATCTTGGTGTTAGTGGGTGTACAGCGTCAGCTCGGATAGCTGCAGAGTACCCGTGTGGGTGATTACCAGCTTGTAGTGAGACGCCCCGGTGGTGTTGGTTTCCAGCAATCTGCCGTAAGCGGTGTAGTTGTAGGCGCCCATGCCCAGCTCGGTAGCGGAGGAAGCGTCGATCTCCACCCATCTGCCGTCGTCGGTCTGCGCGTAAAGCACCCAGGATTCGGGATTGCGGTCGGGATATTTGGCGGTGTCGTTGGCGGTGGACAGGCTGTAGCCGGTCAGAACCCTGCCGGCATCCAAGGTAAAGGTGATCTCCACCGTGCCGGATTGCTGCTGTCCCCACCATCCGCCGTAGCCTACCGCACAGCAGTACTTGGTTTCCAAGTCGCCGTCGAAGAGACAGTCGATCCCCTCGCCGAAGTTTCCTTCAATCGTGGTAGTGACCAAAGAAGGCTCCACAGTCAGCGCAATGTGCCCGTCTGAGAGCGTTTGTGCGGCTTCGTTTCCGACGCCATCGGTGACGGGAGGATCCACTTCGGGGATCTCAGGTTCTTCTCGGTCTCCCCAGTTGCCGCCGCCCCAATCGGGCCATTCGGGCTCGGGATTGATGGGCGTGCTGTCCCAATCGGTGACGAAGGTCTCGTTATGGTAATACTCGTCCAGCCAAGCCAGCCGCTGATCGATCCAGTTGGCGAGGAATTCGTAATGTTCGGTGTAGGTTTTCAGAGAAGTGATCTGCTCGGTCTCTCGGTTCCACTGGCGACCGAAGAGATTCCATTTTTCAAAATTGCGGCAGTAGCTGTTGTAGCCCGCTTTGCCCGCCGACAGCACGGTTGCCGACAGCATAGAGCGCACGTCTGCGGTCTCGTCCCACATGGTGACTACGCGACGGCGGAACCATTCCTGCTCCATCGCGGTGTAGAGCCAGGGGTTGCTCTGGAATCGCTCGTTGTACGCTACGTAGAGATCGTAGTAATTCTCGGTCCCCTCGTCGGCGTTGCCCAGGGCGTTGTCGAAGTCCCACAGGGGACCGAGGGTCAGCTTTCCGCCCTTTTCGCGGTACAGATAGAAGGAGTCGTAGCCGCAGTCCAGATTCTTCAGGATCTCCTCTACCAGATAGGCGTTGACCATGGAGTCAACGTCGATCAGCTGAGCGATCTTCGCTTCGTCTCCGTCCCGGACGGCTTCCCAGGCAGACGCGAGGTAATCCTCAATATAACGGCGTTGCTCCCACGCTTCGCTTTCGTCGGTGGACAGATCGCTGTGGATCTGATAGCTTCGGTCGTTGCATTCAAAGGAAGGAGATTTGGGATTGCCCGAGATCTCTACCAAAAAGCCGATGTCATCGGAGCCCGCCCCGGTCAGATCCTCAGAGATATTCACCTTGTTTGGGTTCACGTCGATCTCCTCGCACAGGAGATAAACGCCGCGGTATTCGCCGTTCAGGTAGACCTCCACGCTGGTGCAGTCGGGCGACCAGACGCCGTAGGGCATCGCGTCTGCAAGATGCAGTGCAAGGTAGTTGCGCAGCAGGGACTGATCGCAGACGTTTGCCAGCAGTACCCACTTCTTCGCCTTGCCCTCACCCAGCCCCAGCAGAGACTGCTTTTCGGAGAGCTTCATCTTGTAGGACTTCTTCTCGTACTCCCAGGTCTTGTTGCCGCGCCCTCGGATCTGCATTTCCAAAGAGTCGAGACAGTAATCCGCGTCGGCGTTGAACAGCGAGAGGGTGGCGTTGATATACTCGGTCTTGGATCGTACGTCGTCGCCGGTCTCGGTGGTGATGTGGAGGATGGGCAGCTCCAGGGTATCGTATTCAAAGAGCGCCACTACCTGCTTGCTCTCCTCGGCGGTGTCGCCGCTGCGGACGGCTTCGGTAACGCCGTCGCTCCAGCCCACGAAGCGATAGCCCAGGTTGGCGACCGCCTTTACGGTGCCCGCAGGCTTGGTGTCCACCCGATGGATGCCGCCGCCTTCTACGGTGCCGGCTTGGGAATTGCTGGCAACGTAGTCGATGTAGACGCCCACGTCGGGGAAGTAAGGCTCTTGGTAGTCGGTGACCGGAGATTGTTGCGTCTTTTCGCCGCTTGGTGAGGTGTTAGCGGCAACGTCGGTGGTGGTGACGGTCTCGTCGGTTTGACCCGAACCGCAGGAAGTCAGCAGACCGGCGACGGGTAGGACGGCACACAGCAGTGCCACCCCCAATGAAAGGATTTTTTTCATAGAAGTCCCCTTCGAAATTAGTACTTTTTTCATTATAGCAGAATCTTGCAGACAAATCAATAGGAAAATGTAAAATTTACAGTCTCGTGGGGGATACGGGGGAAAGAACGGGGCGAACGCCGAAGCTTTCCCGTAAATAAGCCTGCGCGGCAAAAAAATTGCCGCGCAGATTCAAATTGATCAGAGCTTTTTACCATCTTCCGCCGGGACGACCTCCGCCGCCTCCGCCACCCATGCCGCCCATACCGCCGGAGGAACCGGTGACGGTAGAGGAAAGGGTGAGGGTGGTCAGCGTGCTGCCGCCGCTGAACGCGGTGGGAGCGGCGCAGAGCCCGTCGGTGGACTCGCCCTCGACGGTACCGCCGGAGACCAGCGTGTACTTGCCGTCCTTTTCGAAGGCAGGGCAGGAGATGACCACGTGCTGTCCTACGTTGCCCTCGGCGATCTCCACGGCGATGATTGGCTTGCCGTCCTCGTCCAAGACGGTCAGAAGCCCGCCTGCCGACAGGTTGGCGTTATAGGCGACGGTATACTGCGAGGTCACCGAGGAATCGGGGGCTTCCGCCATACCCGACGCACCGTAGGCGACCAGAATGCCGCCGGTCACGGCGATATGATTGTTATTGTCGCCGCAGTCCAACGCGCCGTTACCGCTGTTGGTAGGACCCGCCACGATCACCGTTCCGCCGCTGACCGTGAGATTTCCGTTGGAGTCCAGACCGTCTCCGAAGGCGTTGACGAAGGTGTAACCGCCGCTGAAGACGATGCCGCCGGTTTCCTCTTCGTCCGACGAGATGTCGGAGGAGCTGCCGCCCATACCGGGAGGCGTCATTCCGCCGCCCATTCCGCCCATCGTGGAGCCGCCTGCGCTGGCGTTGAAGCCGTCGTCCACGGCGTATTCCACGCGCACCGAGCCGCCGGTGACGTAGATCGTGCCGCCCGAGGATTCCACACCCTCGTAGCTGTATTCAATGATGGTGTCACCGCCCGAGATCAAGAGATCCGAGTCGGCGGACAGCCCCTTGCTGTTGGTACGGTATTCCTCGCAGTAGGCTCTCACCCGCAGGACGATGTCGCCGCCCACGGTCAGCGTTCCCGAGGATTTTACCGCGTGTCCCGTGGAGTTCACGGTCAGCTTGCCGCCGGAAAGGGAGATGGCAGAGCCCGCCTTTACGCCTTTCGTTTCGATCTTGTAGTAGCCGTCGGAGTTGGTCTCGTAGCCTCCGGAGGAAGAGGTTCCGCCCATGCCGGGACGCATCCCGCCGCCCATCCCTCCTGTGGAGGAGGACGTTCCGGTCTTGCGCTGGGTGCCGATGGCGTTGACCGTGACCTCGCCGCCCTTCTGGATCAGGTAGAGCGAAGCGTCGATGCCGTCGCCCTGGGCGGTGATATTTACAGATCCGCCCTCGATCCAGATATAACCGTGAGCGGTGTTTTCTTCCTCACTGCACTGGATGCCGTCCTCACCGGAGGTGACGGTGAGCGAGCCGCCGCGGATGGCGACCGCATTCTTACCCTTGAAGCCGTCGTCCGCCGCTTCTACGGTGACGGTGCCGCTCACCAGCTTCAGGGTCTTTTTGGTATGGATACCGTTGTGGTAGTTGGCTTTGACCGAGAGGGCGCCGCTGCCGTTGACGGTCAGGGCGCATTTGGCGTGGATGGCGCCTGCGGTTCTCGTATTGGGGTCTTCCTCGCCGTCCTCGACGTCTACGTAGCCACTGCCGTTATCGGTGACGGTGTTTTTCGTTCCTTCGGCGAGGGTGATCACCAGCTTGTCCGCGCTCTCGCAGAGGATGGGGGAGCCGTCGCCGTAGGTGACCGAGCATCCCGCCAGCACCAGCTGAACCTTGTCGGTCTCGGGGACGTTTACCAGCACCTGACCGCTATAGTCGCCGCTGAGGAGGTAGGTACCGCCCGCAGTGATCTCCAGCACGCTGCCGTTCTGTGCCGCACCGCTTCCCTCAACGGCAGCAGTGGCGCCCGAGAAGGTGACGGTGGCGGCGACGGTCTCGTAGGTGTCGGTGAGGTCGGTTTTGGTAAACTCCGCGCTGATCGCCGCCGCCGCTTGGGTGGAGGGATCGGTGAGCTGAGACTCGCCGTTCTCGCCGGTAGCGAGGGTCACCGCCGAGGTGTCGGTTGCCGTATTCTTTTTGCATCCCGCCAGCGGCAGAGCCGCGACCAGCAGGAGACAGAGAAAAAGTTTGGTATATTTCATTGGTATCACGATCCTTTTTGGGGTATGTGCTATTAGTATGCACCGCGATCTTGACAGGCAGTTGTCAATCTGTGCGGGGAAGAGTGATTTTTTTGTGAACATTGGGTGAAGAGAGTGCGCAAATAGGTTACGTCAATGCCTCCGTAAACAATTTGGCAGCTAGGGAAAAACCTTGTACGAAGGCGTTCTCGCTTTCCAATTCAAGAAGCTCGTCGTAGCAGTCTGCAAATCTTCGCAGACTTTCCTTGCCCGATTCGTTCAATACGACGCTGAGAGCGGAGTGATGCTTTTCTAAGTAGCCGATCAGCTGCTTGGCTTCTTCCGAATGAATCGTATATTCGTTCAGAGACAGATTTCCGTTCCAAAGGTCGATCAGTGTGTTTTTCATAGTGTTCCTCCCGAAAATAAAAGTGCGCAACCGAAGTCGCGCACGAAAAACGCAATGCTCCGATAGCTACCACACTAATCATATCCATCACACACTAAAAAAGGATGCAAAAAGGAGAGCATGCATTTTTACCGAAATAAAAATGCATCCTTATTCTTTTAGTGTGTTTATTTAATTAGTGTGGTGCCATCATTATAGCACAAAGAAACGCATTTGTAAAGAGCGTTTCGGAAAATTTTATCGGAAGGAAAAAGATGTTGGGGTGCAGAAACGAAGCGTGGTGGAGTACACGCTCACCCCACCACGCTCCGCACGTCTTCCTTTGGGATCGCGTCCCATCGAAAATGCGCCACCAACTCCCGCGCCGTCAGCGGTTCGGGGCGGTCGATCAGGTTCAGCGACGCCGCCAGATTACCGATCAGCTCCTCGGCGGTGGTCATCTCACGGAGCATTCCCGCGTCCAGATCGCCCAGCCGTTTGGCAAGACGGTGTCCGTCCGCGCCCACCAAAAGGGGGAGGTGCGCATAGACCGGCTCGGGAAATCCCAGCAAACGGTGAAGCCATATCTGCCGCGGCGTAGAGGAGAGCAGATCGCATCCCCGCACCACCTCGGTGACCCCCGACAGCGCGTCGTCCACCACGACGGCAAGCTGATAGGCATACACGCCGTCCGAACGGCGCAGAATGAAGTCGCCGCACTGAGTGGCGAGATTCTCCCGATAGTCGCCCATCACCTGATCGGTGAAGGTGATCTCCTTTGCGAGTAGATGGATCCGCCACGCGGGCTTTCTGCCGATAACGGGGTTGACTCCGTCCTTCCACGCCCGATAGCACCGCCCGTCGTAGAGGGGCTGTCCGTCGGCAAGGTGAGGGGCAGAGGCGGCGTGGAGCTCGGCACGGGAGCAGTAGCAGGGATAGATCTCGGCTACCTGCTTGAGTTTTTCAAAATACTCCTCGTAAATGGCACTCCGTCTCGATTGAAAGGATTCGGGATCTTCTCCCGCGTCCCAATCGATCCCCAGCCAGCGCAGATCGTCGAAGACTTTCTCAATGTGAGGCTCAAAATGGCAACGTCCTGCGTCCAGATCCTCGATGCGGACGATAAAGGCGCCGCCCTGAAAGCGGGCGGAGAGCCACGCCATCAGGGCGCAGTAGAGGTTGCCCAGGTGCATTCGTCCGCTGGGAGTAGGCGCGAAACGACCGATCATGGCTTAACCTCCGAAAAATTGATGTTCGATGAGAATTTTCAGCCCCAGCGCGATCAGGATCACGCCGCCAGCCAGCTCGGCTTTGGACTTGAAGCGGCAACCGAAAGCGGCACCCAGCTTCACGCCGACCGCAGAAAGGGCAAGGGTGATCACGCCGATCAGCGATACGGCGGGGACGATCGACACGTCCAGGAAGGCGAAGGAGATACCCACCGCCATCGCGTCGATGCTGGTGGCGATTGCCATTACCAGCATGGTCTTGAACGAGAGGGAAGGATCGGCGTCCTCATCGTCATGAGAGAGGGCTTCGCGGATCATGTTGATGCCGATAATGCTGAGCAGCGCGAAGGCGATCCAGTGATCCACCGAGCGGATGAAATCGGCAAAGAGCGATGCCAGCAGATAGCCGATCAGCGGCATCAACGCCTGAAATCCGCCGAACCACAGTCCGACGGTGAGCATATGTTTGGGGGTGACCTTTCTGAGCGCAAGTCCCTTGCAGATCGCCACGGCACAAGCGTCCATGGAAAGTCCCACGGCAAGCAGGATCAGTTCGACAATTCCCATCGAAACCTCCGAAATTTGCAAATAGTATACAATTATTCATTATAGCATGAAGGGGAGGCTTTGTCAAGACCAAAACGGCAGAGCTTTTGAAAAATAGAACTGCAGAGCCCTTGACAAAACTTGAATTTATGTTATAATGAAAGTACTATATTATTTGAAAGGATGATACCCATGAAAAAGCACATTTCTATGATTCTCAGCGTGATCCTTGCCCTGTCACTCGCTGTAAGCATGACCTCCTGCGACGAGGACAAATCTTCTTCGAATAACAAAGATAAAGAAGAGGGCGCCACCCTCAACGGAAAGACTCCCGAAGAGGCGTACAACGAAGCTTTGGAAGCCATCAATTCCGTAGACAATTTCGAGATGACCTCCGTACAGGATATCGAAATGGTGATGAAGTACAACGGCGAGACCATCAATCAGGATCAGAATCAAACCGTAATTCAACGGAAAAACGGAGACAACGGTTACGCAAAGGTCTACGGAAGCACGATGGAAGTGGAAACCTGGTACGTAGACGGGGTTCTGTACACCATCAGCGGGGACGTAAAGGCTAAAGCAACGCTGTCTTTGGAGGAATACGCCGAGCAGATGATGGGAGAGAGCTCCGACAATCTGCTGAACATTCCCGATAGCTGGTTTGAAGGCGTGGAATTCAAGACCGACGAAGATATGAAAACGCTGGAATTTCATATTGACGGTGACGAATATATGACCATGATAGGCAATCTGCTGGATTCCATGAATTTAAGTGCCGACGACGTCGAGATCAGCGAAGTGGTCTATACCGTTTATTTTGATGAGGACGGTTCGATCGAGAAGGTTATCAACGATTTCTCCATGTCCTTCACTATGCAGGGCGTCGAGGTTGCGGCAGACTACCACACGGTTACCACCGTATCTATCGGAACCGCTTCTGCGATCACCGTTCCCGCAGGCGGCGACAGCTTCATCGACGTGACCGATCAGATGTAATTGATACACATTAAAAACTCCCGACAATCGCTTGTCGGGAGTTTTTGCGGGTGCGCCGCCCGGTTGCAGCTTTATTTTCCGCACAGGCGGGCGACGGCGCTGTCCGGGTCGGGGAGAAAATAGACGTCCTTGCCCTTGTTGCTTTCGTAGATAAAATCCTTCAGCGGCTTGCTGGTATATCCCGAAAAGTCGCCGTAGATCGCAAAGCGGACGCCGTAATTGATGAATTTTTGCAAAACCTCGCCCGCAAGGCAGGTGCTGAGAATGAAAAAATCCTCGCAGACCGCCTCTTTGTTGAGGATGATGTTTTTGGTGCCCGCTTCGTATTTGGCGGTCATGATCAGATCCAGCGCCGATTGCAGATCGGTGAGGATGGGCGTGTCGCTGTGGATGATTGCAACGGTGACGCCGTTTTGAGTGATGGTTTCGATTTTCATAAATGTGTCCTTTCTTGGTGGAATTATATTCAAAAAGGGGAATTCCCGTAAGAAGTTCCCCATAAATTTTACCGAATGCCGTACTTTTCGATGATATAGTCCATATCCTTGTCGCCTCTGCCCGAGAGGTTGATGAGCACCGAGCCGTGGGACATCTCTTTTGCCAGCTTCATGCCGTAGGCAACGGCGTGAGAGCTTTCAATGGCGGGAATGATGCCCTCCAGACGGGAGAGGGTGAAGAAGGCGTCGATGGTCTCGTCGTCGCTCACCACGTCGTACTTGACTCTGCCCAGATCGTGCAAAAAGGCGTGCTCGGGACCCGAGGAGGGATAGTCCAGACCGCTTGCCACCGAGTAAACGGGGGCAGGATCGCCGTTTTCGTCCTTCAGCATGATGGAGTTAAAGCCGTGCGTGATGCCCTCGGTGCCGTAGGTGAGGCTTGCCGCGTGATCGCCCAGTGCGGTGCCGCGACCCAAAGGCTCAACGCCGTAGATATCCACGGGATCGTTGAGAAAGCCCGAGAAGAAGCCTGCCGCGTTGGAGCCGCCGCCCACGCACGCCACGATGGCGTCGGGGAGTTCACCGGTCATCTGAGTAAACTGCTCTCGGGCTTCGATGCCCACCACGCTCTGGAAGTCGCGAACCATCATGGGGAAGGGATGGGGTCCGACTACCGAGCCGATGCAGTAGATGGCGTCCTTGTACTCCTTGGTGTAGGCTTCGAAAGCGGCGTCTACCGCTTCCTTCAGGGTCGCCAGACCGTGGGTGACCTCCACTACGTTGGCGCCCAAGATCTTCATGCGCGCCACGTTGGGAGCCTGCTTCTTGATGTCTACCGCGCCCATATAGATGTCGCACTCCAGACCGAAGTACGCGGCGGCGGTGGCAAGGGCTACGCCGTGCTGACCGGCACCGGTCTCGGCGATGACCTTCTTTTTGCCCATATACTTGGCAAGAAGCGCTTCACCCATGCAGTGATTGAGCTTGTGGGCGCCGGTGTGATTCAGATCCTCCCGCTTGACGTAGAGCTGGACGTTGCCCAGTTTTGCGGACAGCCGTTCCAGATGGGAGATGGGGGTGGGTCTGCCCTGAAACTCGCGGCGGATGCGACGCAGCTCGTCGATGAATTTGCGGGATTTGCAGATGGTGAAGTAGGCTTCAGTGATCTCATCCATTGCTTTTTGCAGGTTTTCGGGGATATAGGAGCCGCCGTATTTGCCGAAATAGCCCCGCTCGTCGGGGTATTGCTTGAAGTAGGTGTCAAAATCAACGTTATTGAATTTCATGAGTATTTCCTCCGTTATTTCAGATCAAAGAATTCGTTTTGGGGTAGTTTCGATTGGTGAGCTTCAAAACGAGCCGCGCCATCGTTTGGTGAGCAGGATCATAATTACCTCCGGGGAAAAATGATATATCTCTGAGTCAAAAACAAAATCGTCCTTGACAGAATGATGCTTTCTGTCAAGGACGAACAAATCAATGTCCGCGGTGCCACCTTGAATTGCGGTGCGGTCAGCCGCTCCGCCACTTACGGAATACCAACATATTCCCGACCGGATCACGGCGGTCAGCCGTCGCAGAATACTGGGAGATGCGAGCATCTCCGTTGACTGCGCCCTCAGCGATCCATTTATACAATCTGCATACCGTCCGCATCTCAGCACCGCGGACTCTCTGTGGGAGCGTGACTGTTTTTACCTTCGCTTCAACGGTTTGTTGGGTTGATAAGGGTATTATAGCACGCTAAAGTGCATTTGTCAAGGGGGAAAAATAAGTTTTTTTGATTTTTTCGGGAAGCTGAAGGGATTCGTCTATTCGTTCGGCGAAATATCGGAATCGTTACGTTTCTCCTGCGGAGCGGTAGCGTTTTTCTCAGCGTCCTTGGAGGGGACGGGGTATTCGACGGCAGAGGAAATTGCGGGATCTTGGTAACCGACGATCGGAATGGGTTCTGCTGACGTTTGGGGTGCGTGCTTGAGGCTCCATTTCTTACGGCGGAAGAAGTAGATCAGCGCACCGACAGGGAGAAATACGTTCAGCGCGATCACTTCGTCGGAGATGATCGCCTTCAAAGAGGATGTGGAAAAGAAAAGCCCGGGAGTTACGTTCAGGCGCATCGTACCGCTTCCCCAAGTGCAGCCGAAGCCGATGCTGACCAGGATCAGCAAGATCCAAAGCACCTTTTTGGGGATGGTTCGTCGGGCGCAATCTACGATCATCCAGATACAAAATGCTGCGGATACCAGCGAAAAAACGGTAAACGCCGGATTATATACCTTCAGATTTGGAACGGACTCGATGAACGCGGTAGAATCGCGGAAAGCAATATTGGAGATCCCGTCTACGCCTTCGATGGAGCGAAGGCGGATTTGACAGGTCACGCCGTTATCGGTTACCAACTGATAAGCGGCTGTTTTGACCGTTACACCGTTACTGGTGGTGATCTGCCAGCCGGTCTGCGTCAATTCGTACGAGGTTGCGCCGGTCAGCGATTGACAGGATTGCTCGAAATAGGCGCGATGCTCTGACTCGTCGATAGCGGGCGTCAACGCGTGTGCCGCGTCAAAATCCTTTGCCAGCATAGCGTTCAGGTAGTCTTCGCATTCCTCCCGAAATAATCCGTTGTCGATGAGTTGGCTTTCGCAGCCGCTCAGCACGGTTATAAGAAGCACGAGAAGCGTCAAAGCGATCCATAGTTTTTTCATAAAGCGTGATTCCTTTGAAACTGATTGGTTGGGGATGTACTAAAATGACTTTGTCAGGGATTGAGGAAAACGAGATTTTAGGGGAACCTATTCTGCCTTCAGTCCCGTGAGGGCTTCCATCACGGGCAGCTCGTAGCAGGGGAACCAGATCCCCCAAAGCTCGCCCTCGTGAGTGAATTCCAGAATGTGATAGGGCTTCAGAAAGACGTCGTCCATATTATTGGCAGTGAGCTTGTAAGACTTATAGATCCCTTCGTTATAGCCGATGTCCTTGTTCCACAGAGGGACGGAAATGCGCTTGTTTACCGTACGGATGGCGGTCAGGGAAGCGAGAGGGATGGCGTACTTGCTCTCCACATCGGTCAAAAAGAGGGTGTCGGATTCAACGAAGACTCGCATCTCAAAATTATGATAAGGCGTAGTATCTAAACTGCCTGCCTTGGGTACGGCTTCGCCGTTCTTTTCTTTGTAAGTAAAGCTGAGAATATCCACCTTGGCGGCATCCTCGGGAACACCCAGCTCGAAGAAGATAGATTCGGCGACTGAATCCAATTTGGCGTTGACCTCGTCGGGTTTGCCGGTGGCTTCCAGCTGTTTGATCTTACTTTTCTTGTAGAGAAAAAGTCCAAGCCACAAAAGAATGCTGATTCCGCCGATCCAGAAGAGGGCGGGAGCGTTCTGGTAGCCCTGCGCAAGCGTGACGGCATCGTCTCCCGATAATGCTTTAAGAATTCCCGAGATCACGGAGACCCCGGCAATGAGGGAGACCCATTCTAAAATCCGCAAGGGAAGTGGGAAAGGCTTCTCTGTTTTTTCGATCATCTGAGCCGCATTAGAGGTAGCGGCGTTTAATGCGGCGGAATGCAGCTCAGATGCGTTGGCAACGATGAAGCAGTCGCCGTTAAAGTTATCGTTGTCTTTGTCGTAGGTAATATCGGTACCTAAAAAAGGTTTTCTCATAGTAACCTCTTTCTATTGCTTTGACCATTTTATCAAAGATGCTCTGACTTCTTGTGTGAATGATGTCTGATCCGTTTCCGCATAAGGACGAAAAAGGAGGAGAACACGGAACCTGTCTTGGGAAAGGAATGTCCGTATCAATTGTCAGATCAGGCGGAGCAGATCCAGCACCAGGATCCACCCGAAGAAGGTCAGCAGACAGAGCGCCGAGGAGATGACCACGTTTTGTGCCGCCAGCTTTTCGTCGCCACCCATTTGTTGGGACATAGAGTAGGAGGAAACGGCAACAGGTGCGCCGAAGGTCACCAGTACGCAGACCAGTGCTTCGCCGCGAAATCCCACCAATGCGGCGGCAGTGACAGCCAGCAGCGGGACAAGGATCAGCTTTGCCGAGACGGTGATGCAGATCTCCCGCAGATAGTCCCGTACACCCGAGAAAGCAAATCCCGCGCCCAGGATCACCATCGAAAGGGGAGAGGCGATCTGCGCGGCACTTCCGACCGCCTTATCGACAAAGGAGGGAAGTTCGACGCGAAGCAAAAGGAAGACGATGCCCGCAAGACAGCCGATGACCAGCGGATTTTTCGCAATCCCCAAGAGGAGTGTACCGAGCTTCACCCGCTGATTGCGAAACCGCTCCAGGCAGATCACCGCAAGAATGTTGAACAGCGGAACGACTATCGCTACCATCAGCGAGGCAAGCCCCGTGGCGGAGTCGCCGCAGACGTATTCCACCACCGGGATGCCCAGAATGGCGTAATTGGAGCGGAAGAAGCCCTGGAGCATCACACCCCGACGGGCATTGTCCCGGGTCAGGCCCAGAACAACGAAATAACCGACCGTGAACACGGTGAGGATACCGATTACGGTAAAGAGAATCAGCTTCCCGTTGAACACCAAGTTCAAATCGGTGGTGTAGATATTGTGAAAGAGCAGAATCGGCAGAAAAATTCTGAACACCAGCCGATTCATGGCGTCAAAGGTGGATTTTTCCGCGAATTTCAACAGCTTTAGGAGATAGCCCAGTGCCATCAGCAAAAAGATGGGCATCACGGCTTCAAAGGATAATTGCAAGCTTTCCATAGCAGTAGGGTATTACGCTATCTCCGCCTTGCCCCAGCGCTTCCGTCTTCGTTGGAAGACGATGAGATACGCCACCAATTGGCAGAGGAAGGTAGCGATCCACGAGACGGTGTAGGAGAGATAGAGACATTCGGGGGTATGGTATTCGGGGATTCGGAAAATGGTATAGATCCACAGCATTCGGATGCCGCAGACACCCAACACCGAGATCAGCATCGGTACCAGCGACGCGCCCATGCCACGCAGTGCACCGGTGGAGACGTCCATCAGACCGCAGAGGAAGTAAGGCAAACAGATATAGGTGAGTCGGATCAGACCGTAGCCGATGGCTTTTGCGGAGTCGGTGATGTAGATAGACAGGAGCTGCTCGCCGAACAGTACCACCAACGAGCCTGCGGTCAGACCGACCGCCGTCACGCAGCCCAGACAGATCCACAGGGTACGGAAGACTCGCTTGTAATTGCCCGCGCCCGCGTTCTGCCCCGTGAAGTTGACGGCGGTCTGGTGGAAGGCGTTGAGGCAGACGTAGACGAAGCCTTCGATGTTTCCCGCCGCGCCGTTGCCGGTCATCACGATGTCTCCGAAGGAGTTGACCGAGGACTGGATCATGACATTGGAAATGGAGAAGAGGGAGCCTTGGATGCCCGCGGGCAGTCCGATACTGACGATTTTAAGCAGTTGTTTTTTATAAAAACGCATTTTCGACAGGGTGAGATGACAGGCGTCGGTGCGGCGGATCAGCGCGATCACTACCAGCACGGCGGAGACTGCCTGCGAAATGGTGGTGGCAAGGGCAACGCCCGCCACGTTCATATGGAATCTTCTCACGAACAGCAGATTCAGGAGCACGTTGATCACGCCCGCGATGGAAAGGAAGATCAGAGGGCTGCGGGTATCGCCCACGGCGCGGAGAATGGAGGCGGCAAAGTTGTACACCATGGTGAAGGTAATGCCGGCAAAATAGATCCGCATATAGACCGCCGACAGCTCCCGTACGTTTTCGGGTGTACCCATCCAGGTGAGGAAGGTCTCGGAGAAGAGGACGCCCACCACGGTCAGGATGATGCCGCTGACCAGCGCGGCGGGAATGGCGGTATGAACGGTGCGATGGACGGTGCGGTCGTCCTTACAGCCGTAGGCGTGAGCGACGGTAACGCCCGCGCCCACCGAAAGCCCGATGAACAGATTGACGATCAGATTGGTGATAGCACCGGTGGCACTGACGGCAGCCACCGAGATACTGCCGCAATACTGTCCCACCACCACCAGGTCGGCGGCGTTGAAGAGCAGCTGGAGTATACTGGTGAGGATAATGGGAATGGTGTATACGACGATATTGCGAAACAACGAACCTTCCAAAAAGATGTTTTTCTTTTTTTGCACGGCAGGCACCTTCTTTAGCAGACTTTATTGTTATTATAGCAGGAATTTTGTGGAAATGCAAGTGGATTTGCGAAGAAAAAGGACTTGCATCGCAAGTCCTCAGACTGAAGACAAAAGGGAGTTTCGTATCAAGCGAAGCTCCTTTTTTCATGCGATTTAAGCAAACGAAGTTTTGCAGTGAAACAAATTGAGAAAAAATGCAAAAAACGCTGACGATTCCGGAGAGTTTTTCTCTCTG